>JBQTJL010000125.1:0-3869 GCA_052387135.1 Methanobacteriota archaeon
ATCGTGCGGCCGTTCAACAACTACGGGCCGCGACAGAACGACGGAACCTACGCAGGCGTGATCCCGATCACGATGCGGCGGCTCCTCCAAGGCGAGCGAGCGGTCGTCCACGGCGACGGCGAGCAGACCCGCGACTACGTCTACGTCGAGGACACCGCGGAGGCGGCCATCCTCGCCTACGAGCGACGCTCGACCCGGGGCCGGGCCGTGAACGTCGCCTCTGGGCGGGGCACCACGATTAACGAGCTCGTCGGCATCCTCGTGAAGGCGACCGGGAGCACGCACCCCGTCGCGCACGGCCCGCCGCGCCCGGGCGACGTCCGCCATCAATGCGGCGACGGCGCCGCAGCGGAACGCCTTCTGGGGTTCCGCCCCTCCACGTCGATGGAGGAGGGACTCCGGAAGACCGTCCACTGGTACCGCGAGAACTCGCTCGCCGTGCGGGCGCCCGGCCCGATCCCGAAGGCATGACGATGCGCCGCCGCCCCCTCCGCCTGTTCGAACCCGACGTCGGGAGCGACGAGCTCGCCGCGGTCGCGGAGGTCCTAAGGTCCGGACACCTCACCGAAGGGCCGGTGACGGCCCGCTTCGAGACGGAAGTCGCCCGGCTTCTCGGCGCCCCCCACGGGATCGCCGTCACGTCCTGCTCGACGGGGCTCGAGACATCCATGAGGGTGCTCGGGGTCGGTCCCGGCGACGAGGTCGTCGTCCCCGACTTCACGTTCCCAATCACGGCCGACTGCGTCCGACTCGTCGGGGCCACTCCCGTCCTCGTCGACGTCGACCCGGAGACGTACGTCGCGCGGCCCGACGTCGTCGAGCGGTCGATCACGCCGCGGACGAAGGCGGTCATCGCCGTCTCGCTCTTCGGCCACCCCATCGACGGGGCCGGGTTCCGGGCCGTGGCCGACCGCCACGACGTCGCGTTCGTCGAGGACGCCGCGTGCGCCCTCGGTGCGACGCAAGGCGGCGTGCCCGCGGGCCACGATGCCGACCTCGCCGTGTTCAGCTTCCATCCGAGGAAGGTCCTCACGACCGGCGAAGGCGGCATGATCGTAACGAGCGACGACGCCTTGGCCGCGCGCTGCCGGAGGTTCAAGCAGTTCGGCTCGACGCGCGCCGGCCAACGCAGCACGTTCCACGAGATGGGCACCAACTACAAGATGAGCGACATCCTCGCCGCGATCGGGCTCGTCCAGATCGGAAAACTCGAACGGCTCCTCGCGCGGTACGCCGGGCTCGCGGCGACCTACCACCGTCTGCTCCGAGCCGTCCAGGACGTCGTCCCGCCGGCCGCTGCCGACGGCGCGCGGCCCAACCACCAGACGTACGCGGTGCGGCTGCCGCCGGGTCGGCGGGACCGCGTCCTCGAAGCGATGCGGAAGCGCGACATCGAGTGCCAGATCGGCACCTATTCGCTCTCTCGCCAGCCCGGCTTCGCCGGCGTCCGGGCGTCGGGACCGCTTTCGGTCTCGCACATGCTCTACGACGACCTGCTTTCGCTCCCGATGATGGGCTCGATGACCGGGTCGGAACAGGCCGAGGTCGTCGAGGCCCTGCGGGACGAGCTTTCTCCGGTGTGACCGCATGGCCGAGCCCCCG
Source organism: Methanobacteriota archaeon (assembly GCA_052387135.1). Classification (GTDB taxonomy): domain Archaea; phylum Thermoplasmatota; class SW-10-69-26; order JACQPN01; family JBQTJL01; genus JBQTJL01. The sequence continues at coordinate 1,603 of JBQTJL010000125.1, forward strand.
TTCATCGCGGGTCCGCCGCACGAGCACCTGCGCCGCCTCCGCGAGGAGCTGGCACGCCACGCCCAGGAGCGGTGGCGACGCGACCTTCCGTTCGAGGAGCTCCTGTTCGACCGGTGGGAACGGGCCCGGGCGCTCGGCTTCGGTGAGGAGTCGAGCATCTACCAGAGCTCCGTCGTCCTCGGCGACGTGAAGGTCGGGAGACGGACCTGGATCGGCCCTTGGACCCTGCTCGACGGCTCGGGCGGGCTCACGGTCGGCGACACGTGCGCGATCTCCGCCGGCGTCCACATCTACACCCACGACACCGTCGCCTGGGCCCTTTCCGGCGGCAAGGCCGCCTACGAGCGGGCGCCCGTCCGGATCGGCGACGCGTGCTACGTGGGCCCGCACTCGCTCATCACGCGAGGCGTCACGATCGGCGACCACGTCCTCGTCGGCGCGAACTCCTTTGTCAAGTCCGACGTCCCGCCGAACTCGATCGCCGCGGGCTCCCCGGCGCGCATCCTCGGCAAGGTCGAGGTGCGGCCCGACGGCGCCGTCCAGCTCCTGTACGATCCTCCAAGGGAACGACCATGACGAAATCCGGACCACCGCAATCCTACCTCGTGACCGGGGCGATGGGCTTCATCGGCTCGCACCTCGTCGAATCCCTGCTCGGTCTCGGCAAGACCGTGTACGGCATGGACATCGCGACGCCCGCGTACGAACCCGAGCTCATGCGGAGCCCGGGTTTCCACTTCGTGCACGAGTCGATCAAGAACCTGCACACGGTCGAGCGGCTCGTGAAGGAGGTGGATTGCGTGTGCCACCTCGCGGCGGTGCCGGACCCCAAGGTCTGTAGCGAGGAACCCGACTACATCCTCGACATCACGCTCGCCGCCGCCGTGGACATCCTCCGCATCGCGGAGCGCCACGGCAAGATGGTGTTCTTCACGTCCACCTCGGAGGTCTACGGAAGGAACCCGAGGATCCCCTGGGCGGAGGACGACGATCGCGTCCTCGGGCCGACGAGCACGAACCGATGGTCGTACGCGACCGCGAAGGCCGCGGTCGAGCACTACATCTGGGCGAGCCACAAGCGGACGGGCCTCCAGTTCCTCACGGTCCGGCCGTTCAACGTCTACGGGCCGCGCCTCCGCAAGCGGGTCGTCTCGCGGTTCCTCCACCAGGCGATCCGGGGCGAGCCCATCACGGTCTTCGGGACCGGGCGACAGACCCGTTGCTTCACCTACATCGACGACGCGATCGAAGCGTTCCTCAGGCTCCTGTCGACGCCGACCGCGTACAACCAGGTCTACAACGTGGGGCACCCGCGAGAGTTCACCGTGCGCGAGCTCGCCGAGGCGGTCCAGCGCGCGGCGGACCGCCCGGTCGAGATCGTCCACCTCGAAGGCGGCGACGACGACGAGGTATCCTCGTACGATTTCATCCCGCGCCGCGTCCCGGACGTCTCCAGGCTGCGGAAGGCGACCGGATGGCAGCCTCAGGTCGAGCTCGACGAGGGCGTCGCCAAGACCCTTGCCTACGAAAAGGCGATTCACGAACGCGAACCCGGTCGGCGGATCGGATGACGGACCTCGCGCCCTGGCGGCCCCGGTCGATCGCCTTCCGCACGCGCGGAGACCGCGGATACGGCTGGGGCCACGTCGTGCGGACCGCCCACCTTGCCGGCTGGGTCCGCGCGCGGTACGGCCCTGGGCCGCGCCTCGTCGCGTTCATCGAGGGCGACGATCCGGTGGCGGCCTACCTCGCCGCCTGTGGCCTCGAGACGGTCCGTGTCGAGGCGGGCCCACCCGGATCCGAGCGCCCGATCGTCGAGGCGCACGGACCCTTCGACCTTGCGGTGGTCGACCTCCTCGAGATCCCGCCCGCGCTCCAGCGCGTGTGGATTGCGGCCGGGACGGTCTCGCTGTTCTTCACGGACCTTCCTCGGGTCCCCGTCGCGGCGGACCTCGCGGTGTCGCCGCAGCTCCTCCCGACGACCCCGCCGCGCCGGCTCGCCGGGCCTTCGCGTCTCCTCCAGGGACCTCGGTACCTGGTCCTTCCGCTCGGCGTCGCGCGGGGGCCGTCCCCGAGCGGGAGCATCCTCCCCGAGGTCCTCGTGATGCTCGGGGGCGGAGCCATCCACGCGGAAGCAAACCTCCTTGCGGCCCGCGCGCTCGCGGTCGCGCGACGCACGATCCCGCTCCGCGCCCGGTTCCTTCTCGGCTTCGACCGCGACGACGCACTCGCCCCGCAGATCCACGCGCTCCTTCCGGACGCGGAGC
>JBQTJL010000126.1:0-1622 GCA_052387135.1 Methanobacteriota archaeon
GCAGCGTCGCGTTCATCCGCTGGATGGTGTCCGTGGCCGGGTCGTACCGGAGGATCTCGGCGCTATCGGTGCCGTCGGTGCCTCCGAAGAGGTAGATGCGGCCGCCCGAGACGGCCGCCGCGGCCGCCCAGCGGCCGGACGGGAGCCTCGCCGCCCGCGGTTCGACCGCGCCCGTCTCGAGGTCCACCGCGAGGATGTCGTCCTTGTACGGGAATCCGCCGAGGACGAACGCGCGACCGTCGACGACGGCGGCGGCGGCCGAACCGCGCGGGGACGGAAGGCGGTCCCCGAGCGCCTCGATCGTGTCCGTCGCCGGGTCGTACCGGAGGATCTCGTCCGTGACGTCCGCGCCTTGGCCTCCGAAGAGGAACGCGCGCCGCCCGTCCGAGGCGCCGGCGGACACCCATCGCGGCGTCGGTAGGCGCGCGCCCCGCGTCTCGACCGTGCCGGAGTCCGGGTCGAACCGCAGGATCCGGTCGCTCACGTCCGTCGCCGTGGTCTTCCCCCCGAAGAGGAACACGTCGCCCCCGACCGCGACCGCCGTAGGGGCAAGGAGCGGCGTGGGGAGCGTCGCCCGGGCGGTGAGCGTGTCCGGGCCGGTCGCAAGCGCCGGAGCGGCGACGAGCGCGAGAAGGAGGACGACGGAGGGCCTCAGGTCGATCCCGAGGGATTAGGGTCTCGCGGCCGATGAAATCGACGAACGCGGCGCCTAGACGAATCCTCACGAAGAAGGGCCCGCCCTCGCCGAAACGTACTTTGCGCCGCGGGCGGCTCCCATGCCCATGACCGAATGGGACGTGCGCCGGCTCGTCGCGAAGGCCGACGAAGAGGCTCGACGGTGGGACGCCGAAGCGACCATCTGCGGCGTCGTCGTCGCCGGCGTGGGCGGCCTCGCGTCGGTGCTCCCGCGGTTCCTTCGACCGCTCGTCCCGCTCCCCGCGTCGCCCGTGTTCGTGTTCCGGTACCGGGCGCCGGCAAAGGAGCCCACGTTCGTCGTCGTGTTCCATCCTCGCGGGACGCTGCGGTCCGCCGCGGCCGGACCCCGCGACGCCGAGGATCGCCCCTTGGGACCGTGGACGCTCGACGGAGCCGACGCGATACGGCGCGCCGCAGCGGCAGACGGCGGCCTTCGGCGCGCCTTGGACGCGGGCGCGGTCCCGACCGTCATCCTCCGCCGGCCGGCGGAGGGGAACGCGGCCTGGCGGATCGTCGCCGCACGGCGCGCCGCCGGCGGCGGCGGGGGCTCCGTCGTGATCGATGCGGTCACCGGCGACGTCGTGCCGGCCCGCATCGTATAGAAGACTCTTCTATTCACCCAGTTTCATCGAACAACACGCGCGGAGGAGAACGCTTATCCCCGCGCTCGCCCATGCCCGTGCGAGGTAGCCTATGCGGCTGTTGCGCCTCGCAGAAAAACGCCTTGTGTCGGCAACTGAACGCCGTGCCCTCGTGCCGGGCGATCTTGCCGTAGATGCGGCGGATGCGTCCGGCGGCGGATGCACGCACACGTGTACCCACACCCACACCCACCCCCACACGCACTCCGGGAGTGGGGATTCCGAAGTCCTCGTGTAGAGGCTTCACGGGTGGTGGGCACCCGCCGGATCTCCCGGCGGGGCCTT
>JBQTJL010000127.1:0-1865 GCA_052387135.1 Methanobacteriota archaeon
GTCCGCTCGCGGAGCTTCGCGAACGCGAGGTCCGCGAGCCGGCGCAGGTTCACGACGTCTTCGCGGCTGTACCGGACGAGGAGATCCAGGCTCGTCCGGTCGCCCTTCTTTTCCCACTCGCGCCAGAGCCGCACCGCGTCGAAGCCGGAGATCCCGACGAGGTCGTCCGGCCGTGCGAACCCGAGCTCCTGCTCGATGCGCTTCAGGCCGCCACGGAACCCCAGCCTCCGGAACCCGAACCGGAGGTCCCAATGCGGGACGTCCGGAAGGTCGTATCCGCGCTCCCGAAGGAACGGGAGGTCGAAGCGGGAACCGTTGAACGTGACGAGCATGCTCGCTCCGGAAAGAAAGCGTCGGAGCCGGCCCGGCGACAGCCCCTGACCCTGGATCGCGGCCGTAAACGAGCCGTTCCGGGCGATCCCTACGACCGTCACCTCGGCGAACGACCCGAGGCCGGTCGTCTCGATGTCGAGGAAGACCGCCCCGCGCCGGAGCGGCCCGTACATGCGCCAGACTTCGGAGGGCGGAAGAAGCCGCGAAAGCTCGCCGTAGGACCCTCCTTCGAGGAGCCCCTCGGCCCGCTCGAGAAGGCGCACGTAGTCCTCCGGACGGCCCCATAGCGTCGGCAGGACGCCGCGACCCGCCGCCTTGCGGAACGCGCTCCAGTCGTCGATGCCGGAGCGCCACAGCTCGCGCTCTCGCGTGGGGCCGACGCCGGGCAGGATCTGGAAGGTGTTCCGGAGCACTGGCGGTGGCCTAGGCCGCGCTCTTCTTAACCAACTTTCGATGGGGCCACCGAAAACCTCCTTATACGGATCGGTGCCATCCCGTGGCCGTGGCTGCGCGCGCGCCCCCGTTCTTCCCGTCCTCGGGACCGAAGCCGCACGACGCGGGTGCCGGCGCACGGCCCGCGGCCGAAGGGGCGATCTCGGTCTCGGAACTCACGCGGCGCGTCAAGGTCTCGCTCGAGCGGGACCCGGCGCTCTCCTCGGTCCGCGTCCGGGGCGAGATGTCGAACTTCCTCCACCACTCCTCGGGCCACATGTACTTCGTGCTCAAAGACGAGGAGGCGGTGCTCCGGTGCGTCCTATGGAACGGCACGGCCCGGAAGCTCCGGTTCTCCCCGCAGGACGGCCTGGAGGTGGTCGCGCATGGATCGATCACGGTCTACCCGCGTCGCGGCGAGTACCAGCTCACCGTCGCCGTGCTCGAGCCCGCCGGCGAAGGCGCCCTCTACGCAGCTTTCCTCCGGATGAAGGCGAAGCTCGAGGGCGAAGGCCTGTTCGCCGCGGACCGCAAACGCCCCATCTCCCCGTTCCCGAGGCGCGTGGTGATCGTCACGAGCCGCGAGGGCGCGGTCCTCCACGACTTCCTGCGGATATCCCGCCGCCGCGACCCCGCGGTCGAGGTCGTGCTCGTCCCCGCTCCCGTCCAAGGGCCCGACGCGGCGCCCGAGCTCGCCCTCGCCCTCGGACGCGCCGCGAATGTGCCGGGGGCCGACGTCGTCGTGCTCGCCCGGGGCGGCGGCTCCCTCGAAGACCTCTGGGCCTTCAACGAGGAGGTGCTCGCGCGCGCGATCGCCGCGTCGCCGGTCCCCGTCGTCTCGGCGGTCGGCCACGAGACCGACTACACGATCGCGGACTTCGTGGCAGACTTGCGCGCGCCGACACCTTCTGCCGCGGCTGAACTGGTTGCGGCTGAATCCGGCGAGTTGGTTTCGCGCGTTGGAGATTTGCGGAGCGCGCTCGTTCGAGCACTGAGTTATTACCTGCTCGTGCGCCGGTCGGAACTGCGCGATTTGGTCGAAAGTCGAGGGTTTGCGGAAACGGCAGGCGCCGTGATTTCGCTGTCGGCTAAACGTCGTG
>JBQTJL010000128.1:0-10131 GCA_052387135.1 Methanobacteriota archaeon
TTCCCGCCTACCAAGAGACGGTCGCCGCCGGGCGGATGAAGAAGAAGCTCCTTGCGGCCGAGGAGGCGCTCGCCGGCGGCGTCCCGAAGGTCGTCGTCGCGGCAAGCAACCTCGCCGAACCCGTGTCCCGCGCGCTGAAGGGCGAAGGGACGGTGATCGCATGAACTCCGAGGAGATCGCGGCGCTCGAGGCGCAGCACGCGACCGGCGTCGTCCCCCAGAAGCCGTTCGCGATCCAGCGGGGCGAGGGCACGCGGCTCTTCACGCCGGAGGGGCGCGCCGTGCTCGACTTCGGGGCAAGCTACGGGGTCGTGGCGATCGGCCACCAGCACCCGCTCGTCGTCGCCGCGATGCGGGACCAGTTGGCGCAGCTCACCTTCGTGCACTCCGTCTATCCGAACGAGGTGCGCGCGCGGCTCCAGGCGGCGCTCTGCAAGGCCGCGAAGCTGCCGCGCGTGTTCCTCACGAACTCGGGGACCGAGGCGATCGAGGGCGCGCTGAAATTCTCGATCGCGTCGACGTCGCGCCGCGGCCTCGTCGCCGTGAAGGGCGCGTTCCACGGCCGCACGATGGGCTCGCTCACCCTCACGTGGCGCCGCGACTACCGCGAACCGTTCGAGCCGCTGCTTCCCGGCGTCGCGCACGTCGAGCCCGACCCGTCGGCGCTCGATGCGGCGATCACCGAGGAGACCGCCTGCTTCGTCGCCGAGCCCGTGCAAGGCGAGGGCGGCGTGCGGCCGCTTCCGGCCGAGTTCCTCCGCGCGGCAAAGAAGCGCTGCGACGAGGTCGGCGCGTTCTTCGTTGCCGACGAGATCCAGACCGGCCTCGGCCGGACCGGGAAGCTCTTTGCGCACGAGCACGCGGGCGTCCGGCCGGACTTGGTCTGCGTCGGGAAGGCCCTCGGGAACGGGTATCCGGTCGGCGCCGTGCTCATGCGGGAGGAGGCGACCCGCGTGCCCACGCTGTCGCACGGCGGCACCTACAACGGAAGCCCGCTCGCGTGCGCGGCCGCGCTCGCGACGCTGCTCGTGATCAGGGAGCAACGCCTATGGGTACGCGCCGAGGAAATGGGCTCGTACTTCCGCGAGCGGCTCGCCGCGGAAAAGTACGAGTCGATCCGCGAGACGCGGGGCCTCGGCCTGATGCTCGGCGTCGACCTTCGCGTGAAGAACACGCAGATCCTCAAGTCGATGCTCGACCAAGGGATCGCCGCGCTCGGGGCCGGCCCCACGGTCGTGCGGTTCCTGCCGCCGCTCACGGTGTCCCGGGAGGAGATCGACGCGGCCGTCGACGCCTTCGCCCGGAGCCTTGCCGCCGAAGGTGGCGCTCCATGACGGGCGACGGCCAAGCGGGCCGGTTCCTCGAAACGCTGGTCCGAATCCCAAGCCCCACGGGCCACGAAGACGCGGCCGGTCGGTCCTTCGCCGAGGAAGCGCGCCGGCTTGGCTTCGAGGCCTTCCGCGACGAGGTCGGCAACACGTTCGCGACCGCCGGCAACGGGCCGGTCCGGATCCTCCTTGCCGGCCACATCGACACGGTCCCCGGCGACATACCGGTACGGGTCGAGGACGGCGTCCTCTGGGGCCGCGGCGCGGTCGATGCGAAGGGACCGCTCGTCGCGTTCCTCTACGGCGCGGCGGTGGCATTGGGGACCGGGAACGAGGGACGGGGTACGAGGAAGGCGCCCTCCGGACCCCCTTCCTCATCCCACGTCCCCCGTACCTCGTCCCACGTCACCGTCATCCTCGCCGCGCTCGTCGGCGAAGAGGGCGATTCCCGCGGCGCAAAGCACGTCCTCTCGTCCCCGGCGCACCGCGCACGGCGCACCGCGCACCACGTCATCGTGGGCGAACCGTCGAGCTGGGACGGAATCACGCTCGGCTACAAAGGAAGCCTCGACTACCGGGTGGAGGCGACGCGGCCCCGTCGGCACGGCGGGCACCCGGCCCCGAACGCCGCCGAAGACCTGCTCGATTGTCTGCAGGCCCTCCGCGCGCTGGGAAGCCCGACGCCGACGTTCGACGCGCTCTCGGTGCGGATCCACGGTCTCGCCGCCCGCGAAGAAGGACTCGCGACGCACGCCGCCGCGGTCGTGAACCTTCGGACGCCGCCGGGCTTCGACCGGGCGCCGATCGAGAAGCTGTTCGCGACCTACGACGTCCGCGCGACGCTCGTCGACGTGACGCCGGCGGTCCTCGCCGACCGCGATACGGAGGTCGCGCGGGCCCTCCGCGGCGGGATCCGGGAATCCGGAGGTACGCCGCGACTCCTTCGGAAGACCGGCACGGCCGATATGAACCTGCTTGCCAGGCTCACGCCGAGCATCGTCGCGTACGGTCCGGGCGACTCCGCGCTCGACCACACCGCGGACGAGCGCCTCGACCTTGCCGAGCTCGAACGCGGCGTCGCGGTGGTCGCGTCCGCGATCCGCCGGCTGGCCGACGGCTGAAAAGAAGGAGGGCGGCCTCCACGGAGGCGCGTAGGCCGCCCGAGGGTTCAGCAGCGGATGTAGCGGTCCTGGTACCGTTCGCAGCAGAACCGTTCGCCGGCGACGACCACGCCGAAGGCGGGGGCGGCGCAGCGTTCCGCCGGCGCCGGACCCGTGAGCCGGTCGCCGAGGTCGTGCGCGGGGACCTCGCACCGGATGTTTCCGCCCGTGTACCGCGCGCAACAGAGCGAGGTGACGCCGGACACCACGACGCCGAACTCCGGGTACCGGCAGCTTTCGATCGGGCCTGCGGCGGCCGACGGGGCAAGACCGGTCACGAGACCGGCCGCCACGGCGACCGCGATCAAGGTCGGGAGCAACGCACGCATAGGTTCTCACACGCTTCGCTTGGGAAGCATGCGCAATCCGGGCCCCGGCGCCAAAGCTTCCTTCGTCGCGGCCCCGACGCGGCACCCGCCCCCTTTTCCGGTTTTTCGTAGCCCTTCCGACGCGCGCGGTCTCGCTTCCGCGACCGGGCCGCAAACTAGAAGACCGGACCCGACCACTCGCCGCCGGGAGCATGGTGGCTCGGGTCTTCGGGGTCGTCCTCTTCACGCTGCTCGTTCTTCCGGTGCCCGTCTCGGCGGGACCGGTCGAGCCCTGCCCGTATCCGGAATTCGGGGTGGTGGTCCTCGGCAGCTTCCGCGTCTGCTGCGAGCGGTACGCCTCGGGTGCCACGCAATGCCATACGGAGTCGTGGAACGACGAGGGCCTCCTCGAGTTCGTCGGGAAGGCCGCCGACGAAGGGGAGGACGAGGCCGACCGCACGGCCGCGAAGGCGCAGACGCACGCAGCGTCGCTTCGGTCCACCGCCGCGGCGACGGCCGCCTCCGGTCTCGAGGCGGGAGCCGCGCGCGCCGCCGAGGCGGGCGAAGAGGCCGCCGCGACGCGCCGCACGGTCGACGTCCGGCCCCCGCCCGTTTCCCCGCCGGAGATCCCCTCCGGCTTCGCGCCGCCGCCGCTTGCCGGGTTCGGGCTTCCCGAGATCCCTCCCTCTCCCGTGGACGGCCTTCTTTCAGGACCTCGGCCGGCCGCGGCGGTCCGTGGGCTCGCCGAAAAGGAGGCGGCGACCGGATCGTTCGTCGCGGCGGGGCCGGCGGGCGTCGTGACCGTCGAAGGAAGTCGGACGCGTGCGGGGCAGGCCGGGCCTCCGACCGGGCCCGCTCGATTCTTCACGAATGCGCTGCCGGGCTTCCAGGCCATGGCGCCGAGGCCCGGCGAGATGCTCGCGGGCTGGGTCCGCGACCACCCCGCCGCCGCGCTCCTTCTCGTCGTCACGTCGCTTGCGCTGCTTGCTCCCGCGCTTGCGCTCTACCACCGGATCGGAGGGCACCGGCTTCTTGCATCCGAACGACGACGCGCGATGCTGGAATACGTGCGCCATGCTCCGGGCGCGAGCGCGGTCGAGGTCGCTGCGGCCTGCGGGGTCTTCTACACGACGGCCCGCTACCATCTCGACCTCCTTGCAAAGTTCGGGATCATCCGGCGCCGACCGGTGGGCCCCCTCGTGTCCTACTTCGCAAGCGCCGCCGCGCCGTCCCCCGACCTCGAAGCCCACGTGGCGCTCGCGCGCCGCGGCGCAAACGCCGCCCTCTTGCGCCTCGTCGCATCGCGACCCGGCGTCGACCGGGCCGAGGTTCCGGGTGCCTTGGGACTTGCACGGAGCACGGTCTCGGAGCGGATCCACCTTCTTCGACGGCTCGGGCTCATCGAGATCCGTGGCCGCGCGCTCGTCCTTACCGCCGCGGCCGAAAAGTCGATTTTGGATACGTCCTTTACAAAGTAACACGTCGTGTCGTCCGCCGCCGACAGCCGGGATTAGGTCGCCATGGCAGCCCGTCGATTACCTGGACGGAAGCTTTTAGATAGGGACCCCGGGTTGCCGGGCGAGGCGGGTTGCAGATGGCGACATCGCGGCTTGACGAAACTCCTAGGCTGTTGGACGTCGAATCCACGTCGTCCGACGAGGACTCGGTGGCCCGGCTTGCGGCAGCGCGGGCCAAAGCGGTGTCCACGTCGGCCGAACGGGCCGAGCGCCAGCACGCCCAAGGCAAGCTCCTTGCCCGGGAGCGGCTGGACGTCCTCCTTGACCCCGGCTCCTTCGTCGAGGTCGATGCCTTCACCCGGGCGCAGGGCACGAGCCGGGTCCCGTCCGGCGGCGAGACCGGGGACGCCGTCGTCGCAGGCTTCGGCAAGATCGACGGCCGGCCCGTCGCGGTCTACGCGCAGGACTTCACCGTATCCGGCGGGTCCCTCGGCGCATCGACCGCCCGGAAGATCCTCAAGGTGATGCGGCAGGCCGTCGCAAACGGGGTGCCCGTGATCGGTCTCAACGACTCGGCCGGCGCTCGGATCCAGGAAGGCGTATCCTCGCTCGGCGGCTACGGCGACCTCTTCTTCCACCACATCAGGAACTCCGGCGTCGTCCCCCAGATCGGGGTCGTCCTTGGGCCTTGCGCGGGCGGCGCCGTCTACGGCCCGGCGCTCTGCGACTTCATCGTCGCGACCCGGCGCACGAGCCACATGTTCGTGACGGGCCCCGACGTAGTCCGGACGGTCACCGGCGAAGACACGACGTTCGAGGACTTGGGCGGCGCGGACGTGCACGCGACCGAGTCCGGCGTCGCGCACCTCGTCGGCGACGACGACCTCGAGACCCTCTTCCTCGTCCGGAAGCTCCTTTCGTACCTTCCCGCAAACAACGTCGACGACCCGCCCCGGGCCGTCTCGATCGCGGAGCAGCCCGAATCCGAACCGGCCCTTCGCCGGATCGTCCCCTCGGACGCGCGGGCCTCCTACGACGTGCGGGACCTCGTCGAGGCGGTCGTCGACACGGGCTCGTTCTTCGAGATCCAGCCCGCGTACGCCCCGAACCTCGTCGTGGGCTTCGCGCGGCTTGCGGGAGACGTGGTGGGCGTCGTCGCGAACCAGCCGAAGCACCTTGCCGGCGTCCTCGACGTGAAGGCCTCCGAGAAGGGCGCGCGGTTCATCCGCACCTGCGACGCGTTCCACATCCCGATCGTCTCCCTCGTCGACGTCCCCGGCTTCCTCCCGGGCGTCGCGCAGGAACACGGCGGCATCATCCGCCGAGGGGCGAAGCTCCTCTACGCCTACGGCGAGGCGACCGTCCCGAAGCTCACGGTCGTCACGCGGAAGGCCTACGGCGGCGCCTACATCGTGATGGGCTCGAAGCACCTCGGGGCCGACGTGAACCTCGCGTGGCCCGGGGCGGAGATCGCGGTCCTTGGCGCCGAGGCCGCCGTCCGGATCATCCACAAGAAGCGTCTCGCGGACGCGCCGGACCGCTCGGAGCTCCGGACCGCGCTCGAGGAGGACTACCAGGAGCGGTTGGTCGACCCGTGGCACGCGGCCGAGATGGGCTTCCTCGACGACATCATCGACCCCGCGGACACGCGCCGCGCGTTGCTGGCCCACCTCGGGCGGCTAGGAACCAAGCGGGAGGCCCTGCCTCCGAAGAAGCACGGCAACATGCCGACGTGAAGGCGGCTATACCATGGAAGAACTCACCGGCAAGCGCTACCTCGTCTTCGGCGTCGCATCGGACGCCTCGATCGCCTGGGCCATCGCCCGCGAGCTCTCGGAGCGCGGCGCGCTCGTGACGCTCGGGTACCAGAAACGCTTCCTTTCGCGCGTCCGCGAGCTCGTGAAGGACCAAAAATGGATCGAACAGCACGAAGAATGCGACCTGTCGTCGGAGGATTCCACGAAGGCGTTCTTCGGGCGACTCACCGGCGCCTACGACGGCGTCGTGCACGCGGTCGCGTTCGCGCCGGCCGAAGCGCTCGCAAAGCCGATCACGGAGACGACGGAGCAGGATTTCGGCACCGCCCTCACGGTCTCCGCCTACAGCTTCGCGCGCGTCGTGCGGCACTCGGTCCCGCGGCTTTCCCCGGGCGCCTCGTTCCTCACGCTCACCTACCTCGGGTCGGAACGGGTCGTCCCTGGATACCGCGTCATGGGCACCGCGAAGGCGGCGCTCGAATCGCTCGTCCGCGAACTCGCGGCCTCGATCGGACCGCTGGGGTACCGCGTGAACGCGATCTCGGCCGGCCCGATCAAGACGCTCGCGGCCTCCGGCGTCCCCGGCTTCGACATGATCCTCGACTGGATGGCGAACTCGACGCCGCTCCGGCGGAACGTCACCCAGCGCGACGTCGCGCGCGCCGCCCGCTTCCTCCTTACGGACGACGCCTCGGGCGTCACGGGACAGATCCTCTACGTGGACGCCGGCTACAGCGTCGCCGGCGCGCCCCCGAACATCGACAAGATCCTGATCGAACCCTCGCTCGACCGGCCGGTGGGGCCCCAGTGACGCCGCAAGGGGCGAGCGGCAAGCCGCAAGGCGTGCTTGTCGTGAACCCGCCCGTCCCGGATGCGGGCCTCGCGAAGGCCGCCGACGCCGCGGGCGCCGTGGGCCTCGTCGACCCGCTCGCGACGACGACCGAGGGCGTCACCGGGGCGCTCGTCCGGTCCTACCAATCGCTTCCGTCGACCGTGCGCACCGTGCTCCTAACGGTGCCGGACGCCGCGGCCGCGGAGCGCTACGCGTCCGAGGGTCGCCGCGTGCTTGCGGTCGCGTCCGACCCCGCGACGGTCCCCGCCGCGCACGCGCTCGTCGCGCGGGGCGCCACCGGCGCGGAGACCGTCGCCGCGACGAAGCGCCTTGCGTCCCGAGGCCGGCCCGTCTTTGCATGGGGCGGCCTCGACCGCACGTCGATCGCGCGCGCCCGCGAGGCCGGCGCCTCCGGGTTCGTCGTCGACGCGGCCTTCTGGACCTTGCCCGAGTCCCCGCTTCCCGAGGCGGAAAAGTCCGCTCTCGCCTCGAAGGCCGGTGCCGAGGCCCCGCTTGACGCGAAACTCGCCCCGTTCGTCGCGCGTCGCTCGCGGACGCTGGCGGGCGCGATCCGTGACCTTCTTTCCGACGCGGCCGTGGCGGCGCCTTCGGGCGCCGCGGCGGTGGCGGGGCCTTTCGGCCCCGCGGCGGTGGTGCCTACCGGCACGGCGGTGGTGCCTACCGGCACGACGGTGACGCCTCGCGACGCGGCATCTCCGCCGGCGAAGCCGGCCACCGCCGCCGCGGAGCGGCCACCGCCGCAGCCGAAGGCTGCCACCGCCACCGCGGAACGGCCACCGCCGCAGCCGCAGGCTGCCACGGCCCCGGTCGCACACTCGGTCGCGATCATCGGGATGGGCTGCATGTTCCCCGGGGCTCCGGACGTCGCGTCGTTCTGGCGCTTCCTCCTCGCGGGCGCGAGCGCGATCCGGGAGGTCTCGCCCTCCCGGTGGGACCCGCGGCACTACTTCGACGCCGACCCCAAGGCGCCGGACAAGACGTACTCGAAGATCGGCGCGTTCATCGACGAGGTCCCGTTCGATCCTCTCCCCTTCAAGATCCCGCCGTCGACCGCCCGGGCGCTGGACGGCGTCCAGCAGATGGCCCTGCTTGCGGCGCGCGCCGCCCTCGAGGATGCCGGCCACCAAGCGATCCCGAACGGGCCCGGGAAGCCGTTCGACCGGAAGCGCTGCGCCGTGATCCTCGGGAACAGCATGGGCGGCGAGGTCCGCCACGCGACGGGACGCCGGATCTACGTCGACGAGTTCGCGACCCACTTTGCGGACGTGGTCGCGCCCGAGGTCCTCGCCAAGATCACCGGGCGGGTCAAGGAGAGCCTGCCGCCGGTCACCGAGGACACGATGCCGGGCGAGCTTGCGAACGTCGTCGCGGGCCGCATCGCGAACATCCTGAACCTTGCCGGCCCGAACTTCACGACGGACGCAGCCTGCGCGTCGAGCCTTGCCGCGCTCGATGCCGCGAGCCGTGCGCTCGCTTCCGGCGAGGTCGACCTCGTCCTTTGCGGCGGCGCGGACCGTTCGATGGACCCGGAAGGATACGTGAAGTTCGCGAAGATCGGGGCGCTCTCGGCGACCGGGAGCAAGCCGTTCGACCGCGACGCCGACGGGTTCGTGCAAGGCGAAGGCGCCGGCATCGTCGTCTTGAAGCGGCTCGCGGACGCGGTCCGCGACGGCGACCGAGTCTGGGCCGTCGTCCGGGGCGTCGGCTCCGCGTCGGACGGCCGCGGGAAGGGCATCACCGCGCCGAACCCCGACGGCCAGCTCCTTGCGATCGAGCGCGCGATGGCGCGTGCAGAGATCCCCCCGGCGTCCGTCCAGGTGATCGAATGCCACGGGACCGGCACGCCCGTCGGAGACGTGGTCGAACTCGAGACCCTCGCCCGCGTCTACCGTGGCCTTCCTCCGGCGTCGATCCCGATCGGGAGCGTGAAGAGCCAGATCGGACACCTGAAGAGCGCGGCCGGCGCCGCCGCCCTCGTGAAGGCCGTGCTCGCGCTCCACCACGGCACCGTGCCCCCGACGATCAACGTCCGCACGCCGAACCCCCGCATCGCGTGGGCCGAGATCCCGTTCTTCCCGAACACCGCGACGCGGCCGTGGCCCGAGGTCCGGCCCGGGGAACCGCGCCGCGCCGCCATCTCGGCGTTCGGGTTCGGCGGGACGAACTTCCACGCGATCGTCGAGCAGTTCTTGCCGGAATACCACGTTCGCGCCGGAGCGACCGGGCAAGACGCAAGGGGCAAGACGGGCAAGACGGACGACGCGGCCGCGTCGTCGCGCTTGCTTGCATCCTTGCCTCCTTGCGGCGTCGTCGTGTTGGGCGCGGACGAAGCCTCCGGCCTCGTCCGGGAGGCGCGGACCGCGAACGAACGGCTCGCACGAGAGCCCCGCGCGACCGCGGCCTCCCGCGGTCGGGCCGCGGCCATCCGCAAGCCCTTCCGCGCGGCCGTCGTCGGCGGACCCGAAGCCTTGGACCTCGTCGGGGCGGGCGCAGACCCGAAGGCGCTCGCGTTGAAGGGCGTCCACGTCGGGCACGGGGCGCCCGGAAAGGTCGCGTTCCTGTTCCCCGGCCAAGGCAGCCAATACGCGGGGATGCTGAAGGACCTCTGGCAGGACTACCCCGTCGTCCGCGAGACCTTCGAGGAGGCCGACCGGGTCCTCGCGCCGTACCTCGGGAAGCCCCTCACGGAGTTCCTCGATGACGAAGCCGCCCTCACGCGGACCGAGATCACCCAGCCCGCCGTGCTCGCGGCCGACGTGGCGCTCCTCCGGCTCCTTTCGCAATGGGGCGTCCGGCCCGACTTCGTCGCGGGCCACAGCCTCGGCGAATACGCGGCGCTCGTCGCTGCGGGCGTCCTTCGGTTCGAGGACGCGCTCGTCGCCGTCTCCGCTCGCGGGCGCGAGATGGCGAACGTGCACGTGCCGGACCTCGGGAAGATGGCCGGCGTCGCCTCCGACGCGAAGACCGTCGAGCGCCTCCTTGCGGACGTGCCAGGCTACGTCGTCGCCGCGAACAAGAACGCGCCGGACCAGATCGTGATCGCCGGCGAGACCAAGGCGGTCGATGCAGCGCTCCAGCGCTTCGCCGAGCAGGGCATCCCCGCGCAGGAACTCCCCGTGAGCGCGGCCTTCCACAGCGCGATCGTGGCCCCCGCCTCCGAACCGCTCCGCCGCGTCCTCGAGAGGCTCGAGATCCGCCCGCCGACGGTCCCTGTGATCGCGAACGTCGACGCGAAGCCCTACCCCTCCGAACGCGCGGCGATCCTCGAC
>JBQTJL010000129.1:0-21281 GCA_052387135.1 Methanobacteriota archaeon
CTGCGTCGGCGCGCGCCGGCTCGCCGCCGTCCAGCGTCCGGGCCGGATCGTGGAGCGCCCAGCCGCGGACCGCGACCGAGCCCTCGCACGTCCCGGAGACATGGGGCTGGAAGAGCGTGTTCTCGCAGTCGAACGCGTCGTCGTTCACCGAGCAGCTTCCGCTGGAGCTCAAAGAACCCTCCGTTGACTCGAAAGCCGCGTACATGTATCCCCCGATCGCGGCCGCGGAAGGCGCGGCGGCGACGCCGATCACGAATGCCACGCCGATGACCGAGGCCGGACGAAACGCCTTGCGGAGCATGTCGATCCCGCGGCAGGAGGCGCCCCGCCACCGATAGATTCAGCGCGCGCCGCACCCCTCCGACTGCGGCCCGCCCTCCCTCACGCCTTCACGAACTTCACGCCCGGCACGCCGCGGAAGCAATCGTCGCCCGTACGGAACGGAAGCTCAAGGCAGCGCGCGGTCGCGTAGCCCCACGCGCCGACGAACGAAGTGTGAGGGTCGCGCCCCAGACCGCGGATCAACGGACCGGCTGTGGCGCAAGGGGCGCGCAGAGGTCTCCGGCCTGCGTGTTGATTTCGCCGGCGTGGTGCTCGTCGGGGATCGTTTCGGGCACCCGCGAGAGGACGGCACAACAGAGGGCATATCCGGATGCCGCTTCCACGGCTTCGGATATCGCGATCAGGGCGAATCCCGCGAACACCATCACGAGGAGCGTGCGGTTCATGGACCGAACACGGCCGCTCGCGACGTACGGAACGGCCCAACTTCCATGAAGAGAGGCGCGATCCTGCGGAACGGAGTCAGGAAGACGGCGGCGGCCTGTTCGCCGCGACGATGAGCCGCGGACCTTCCCGCCGCTTCACGAGAAGCCCCGCCCCGGCGAGCCGAGACACCGCGACGCTCGCGGAGGATTTTGGGATCCCCAGGGCCCCCGCAAGGCGACGGAACTCGCACGGGCCGCCCGTTGCGAGGTGGCCGAGGATCCGTCGTGCGACCTCACCCGTGGTCGCTTCGACGATGGCCGGATCGACGCCCGAGCCGGTCTCGAACAGGCGGTTGGCGCTCGCACCCCGGCGGACGACGAGACCGGACCGGCAAAGGAGCAGGACGTGACGCAGGACCGTGTTGTGGTTCGCCCCGAGCTGCCGTGCGATCGCCGCGACACGGATCCCGGGCTCGCGCCGGATCGCCTCGAAGACGGCGCGGCGCGTCGGCTGGTCGAGCGCCTCGTCGCGCCGGATCCGATGATACAGGGCGGCGCCGAGAAGCGCGACGGCCGCGGCGCCGAGCGCGAACAGGACCGTCGGTGCAAGTCTCGGCGACGACGCGACGCTTACGGGAAGGCGGGCGGAAAGGCCGAGCACCGGTGTCCCCCGCCCCGAGGCCTCGACATCGTCGGCGGCGGATCCGGAACCGACGCGAGGTCGGGCGCCGGAGCTCGGCGGGACGTCCGGCGCGGACGATTCAGGGGCGACCACGGACCGCAGGGGCTCGACGGAAGCCGCGACGGACGGCAAGGCCTCGCCTACGGCGGTCCGTGGGATCCGGAGGAACGGAGGGACGTCGGGGATCGGCGGGACCGCCACCCAAGGGATCACGAGCGCGGGCGACGGAAGCGGACCAAGAGACGGCGTCGTCGGGCCTTCGGGCGCCGAAACGGACGGCGACTCGGGCGCCGGGCCGACGTCGGGCGTCGGCGGCGCGTCGGGCGTCGGAGGCGGGCCGACGTCCGGTGGACCCGAAGGCGTCTGTGGTTCGCAGTCGGCGCAGATCGGCTCGTCGGGGTCCCCGTTGTAGACGCACGGGAGGATCTTCTTTGCCGGGCCGTACGAACCCGTCTCCAGCAGGCAATCCCTCCCGGTCCAGGCGACGACGGCCTCGGCAAGTGGGGGCGCCCCCTCGACCGCATCGCCCGCGAGAGGGACCGACTCGAGGCCGGCCGGGGGTCCTTCCGCGGCGGCGACGACGTTCCGTGCGGGCTCGGCGGCGGCGCAGGAGAAGAATTCGACCGTCCGCGGGTCCTTCAGCCACCGCACCGTCTCTGCGACCCAGACCTCGTACCGGTCGTGGGGAACGCCCGGCATCCAGTGCGTCCCGCAGGCCTCGCTCGTGACGGGCGAGCCGTGGTGCGACGCTGCGACGCTTGGGAGCAGCGACGAGGCTGCGACGAGCACGAGCAACCTCCATGCGGTCGGTGCACACGTTCCCATGCGCTTCCCCGACCCGGGGAGGGTCCAGGGCTCTTAACCGTTCCCGCGATGCCGTATCCTGTTCCCGCGTCCGTTCGACGAAATTGCGCTCACCTTCAAGACGGGACGACGGCGCGTTCCGCCGTTTTGCGGACGAAGGAAAGCCCCCAGGCGCCAAGAACGTGCCGCGGCCACGCGCGCCGCATGGAGAAAAAAACATGACGAAGACCGTTTGGCTCGTCGCACTGTGCCTGGCGATGATTGCGACCGCGCTCCCGACCGCGACGGCGGTACCGGGACGCGTGCCGGAACCCGCATGCTTGGGCGTCCACGAGGTCTACACGACCGCGTACGAGGTCCAGCCGGGCGTGTGGACGATCGACTGCCGCGACGGGGCGCTGATCAATTACTGATCGGACGCCGGGGCGACGCGAGCGAACGCGATCTCGGCGCGTCCGGTCCTCGTGTCGCCCCACGCGAGGTTCACGGCGCCGTCGGGGCCCACCGCGATCCCGTTGTAGTCTCCGATGAACGGGAACCCGGACTGGTGGATGCCGAGGTCGCCGTCGAAGCTCGCGTTCGTCAACCGCTGGTTCGTCCACGTGATGCCGCCGTCCGCCGAGTATGCGTACATCGCGTCGAGGAGTTTTCCGGCCGGGTCGAACCCGGTGGTCATGTAGAGAACGTGGACCGTCCCGTCCGGCCCCACCGTGGGCCGCATGAAGTACTCGGACCCCAAGGGCCCGTCGCTCAACCGGATCGGCGCGGACCACGTCGCGGCGCCGTCGTCGGAGTAGGACGAGAGGATGTCGGACTGTCCGGTGGCGTAATCGGGCCAGAAGGTGTAGATGCGGCCGCTGAAGGGCCCGGTCGAGGCGTCGATCGCAAGCTCGACGAACGAGGGCGTGCGGAACTCGTGTTCCTTGTCCTGCCGCGGCGTGGGCCGGAACGCGAAGGCCTTCCCGACCTCGGTGAAGCTGCGGCCGTCGTCGTCGCTACGGAAGATCCAGACGTCGACGTCGGATTCGCCGGAGTCCGTGTCCGCAAAGAGCGGGAAGCCCTTCGCGGCGGTGACGTAGAGGATGCCGTCCGCCGTGACGCCGAAGCCCGAGAAGAACTGGGTGCCGCGCGGGGAATCCGGCGCAAAGAAGTTCACGGGTGGGTCCACGGTCTCGCCCTGGTCGCGGGTCGTCGAGACGACCGGGTTCACGCCGCCCAAGCCGACCGCGTTCCAGATCGTGTGGACCGCGCCGGTCGCCGGGTTCACGAGCATGCGGGGGTAGTCGTGGAAGACGACGTTGCCGTCCCCCACGTTCTGGGCAACGTAATGGTCCCAGGTCTCTCCTCCATCGCGGGAGCGCGCAAGGACGAACGCCGAGCCGCCGGTCGCGCCGCCGATCACGGGGAGCGTCGGCGAGGCGGTCTCGGACGCTTCGGCTTCGTACGCCTGGAGGGCGTAGTACGCGATCCCGTCGGCGTCGAAGGTCATGATCGGGTCCGTGATGCAGGCGAAGGAGCGCAGCACCGCCTCACGGTTCTCGCGGTCCCCTCCGACGTAGACGGTCTTCCACGTGCGGCCGCCGTCCTTCGTGACCTGAAGGACGGACCAGACGCAGTCGGACGCGAGCGGATCCAGGTCCTTCGAGCCGACGATCACGTTCATCGGGTCCTTGGGGTTTACCGCAAGGTCGATCTCGGACTTCGACGGCGAGTCGTTCGGCGAGGCGAGCGCCGTGCAGGGGTCGGCCCAGTTCGAGACGGCGCAGTCCGGGCGGAAGAGAAGGTTCGACGCCGGAGGAAGGACCTCCGAGCCCTCGGGGGCGGGATCGGAGGCGTCGAGACAGCCGGCGAACGCCGACATCACGAGCAACGGCAGAAGGACGCGCATCGGGGGGACCCGGGGCGCCTACCGATGCGCTTCCTAATAATCCTTGTAGTAGCCTTCCTTTGCCGACTCCGTGCCTAGGCGCGTCGCCTTCCTTCGGGCCGTGAACGTCGGCGGGATCGGGCGCCTCCCGATGGCGGACCTCCGCCGCCTCGCGGCTCGGCTCGGCTTCCGCGACGTGGAGACGCTCGGCGCAAGCGGCAACCTGCTGTACACGTCGCGCGCGTCACCGACCGCCGACGCCGCGAAGCTCGGCGCGGCGCTCGACGAAGAGATCAGCCGCCCGGTCGTCGTTGTCCGGACTCCGGAAGAGCTGGCCTCGCTCGTCGCGGCAGACCCGTTCGCGGCGACGCCCCCGGCGGTCCCGACGAAGTGGCGCTTCGTGGCCTTCCTCGCGAAGCCGAACCGAAAGCCCCTGCCGCCGGTGCCGGACGACGTGCCGGTCGAGCTTGCCGCACGTCGAATGCGCGAGGTCGCGTACGCGATCGCAAGGCCGGACCTCAAGGCGATCGCATGGCCGCAACGGATCGAACGCGCGCTCGGGGCCCCCGTCACGGTGCGGAATTGGAACGTCGTCTGCGAGATCGACGCCCTCCTCCGACGCTCCTAGAAATACGGTTGGTTTCGGAGAATGAAATACGGTATCGGCGGTGGGCTCGAACGCCGACCCGACGCCCGGCTCAGCGCTGGAGGGGGCACTTGAAATCGTTCGCGGCGTCGCGCGTGATCGTCACGTCGCCGTTGGCCGCGGCGTCGAACACAGCGTCCTCCGCGGTGAGCAGGTACGGCGTCACGCCGTCGGTCCACGTCACGAGATGGAACGCCCATTGTCCGCCGTGGTACCCTTCGTCGCCGGGGGCGACGCCCACGACGGGCTTCTGGCCCGCCGCCCCGCCGGTCACGGCGTAGAACGCGTCGCGGCCTTCCTGCGGTGAACTTGCGGGCGGCACGACGGTGCGGATCTCGGCTCCCTCGTAGAAACAGCAGCCTTCGGAGAAGACGAAGGGCGGCGATTCGGCGACCGTCGACGGGACGAACAGCGCGGTCATGATCAAGCACGGAAGGAGGATGGATTTCGGCACGTAGGGACCTCCGGACAAAAGCCGCGGGGCCCGAGCTAAGACGTTTTTCCCAGATTTGGCCGAGGTGTCGCATCGGCCTTCCAGAATGAATCCGCGGATTCCGCGTTCCCCGACCCAGCCGGACGCGGGTTCGACGGATCGGCGCGCGCAATCAGCCCTGGCCGGTCCCGATGCGGGCGACGAGGGCGAGGACGCGCCGTTCGATTTCGTCCCGCACGCGCCGCGCCTCCTCCATCGACCGGCCGACCGGATCGGGCTGGTGCCACGGCTCCACCTTTTTGAACAAAGCGCCGGGGCACGCCTCGTCGGCCTCCGCGCAGAGCGTCACGATGAGGTCGGCGTGTACGGCGAAATCCGTGTCGATGGGCCCGCTTTTCTGGTTCGAGATGTCGATGCCTTTCTCGCGCATCAGCTGGATCCCGAGAGGATGCACGGACCCGGAAGGGGCGGAGCCGCCGCTGCGGACCTCCAACGCCGCCTCTCCGTGGTGTCGAGCGAAGCCCTCCGCGATCTGCGAACGGAAGGAGTTCCCGACGCAAAGGAACAGCACTTTCTTCTTCACGGCGTTCCGCCTGGGGAGGACACGATTCCGGGCGGCGACGGCTCGGGGGAGCCCCGGTCGTCGACGAAAAGGTCGAGCATCGTGCGTCCCGCGGGGTTGGCTTGGCCGTCCGCGTACGCGTAGTTCGCGACGAGCAGCGCGCCCTCTCCGTCGAAGACGGCGCTCGCGGGAAAATCCATGGCGCCGTCGCCCGAGAGATCCGCGTTCGTGATCTGGGTCGTCGACCCGTCGGTGCCGACGACGTAGATCTTGTTGCCGGAGTTGCTGAGGACGTAGAGGTCGCCCTTCTCGCCGTACACGATGCCGTCCGCGAAGTCGCCGGAATCCAGCACCACGATCTCCCGAATCTCGCCGGCCGCCGGGTCGGGGACCGGGATCGCGAACACCCGGAATGCCCGGTCCACGGGCCCGAACGCCGGCGAGTCGGGTCCCGTCACCGCGAGCGCCATCGACGTCCCGTCGGGGCTCACACGGAGCCCGTTCGGACCGAACGCACGGTCGAACCGCTCGCTCTGCGCCCACACGCCAAGCGTCGCGTCGGGCGCCAGGCGCCAGACCGTCGCCTGGAACGAATCGCTGATGTAGAGGTTGCCGGCGGCGTCCCAGGTCATGTCGTTTCCGATCGCCGGGTCGTCGTCGACGGTGGGGCTGCACGGGGGGCTCGCGATCGGGCTGCACGGCGGGATGTCCGGCAACCGCACGAGACTTTCTTGCGCCCAGCCGTCGGCGCCCTCGGTCATGCGAAGGAGCCCCAGTTGGCTCGACAACACATAGAGGCGGCCCGCGGCGTCGGTCTTCAACCCGACGGCTGCGTGGGGGCGGCGCGTGTCCTCGCCTTCGAGGAGGATCGTGTCGAGGAGCTCGCCGGTCGCACGGTCGTACACGAACACGCGCGACGGCTCGTCGAGGCCGGTGAGCGGCACGGCCTGGCCTGTCAGGCCGAACGCCGTTCCGGCGAAGACGCGCGTCCCGTCGAACGTGATGCCCTCGAAGTAGAAGCCCACGGGTGCGGTCGCGAGGATGCGGGCATCGCCGAAGATCCGGGTGCGTTCGGCCGTCCCGCCATCCGGGGCGCCATCGGCGGCGCGTCGGGACGCGTCGTCCTGCTCATCCGTCGAAAGGCATCCCGCAAGGAGAACGACGGCGAGCAGACCGGCCGCGAGTCTTGCCGACAGGTCCCTGACCACGGACCGTAGTGGCAAGCCGGACACATAAGGGTGATGACGTCTTCGCCGTGGCCAAGAGTATTCATAGATTGGCCGGGCTTGAAACCCGGTTGGCAGGTCCACCTCCGGCGGGAAACAAATGAGGCGTCCAGCTTGGCCCTAGACCCGTCGCTTGTGCCCATCACCGCGGCCGGCGTCCTCAATTTCGTCTTGGCCGTGGCGCTCTTCGCGCTGAACCCACAAGGCCGCGCGAGCCGCGTGTTCTCGCTGATCCTCCTCGTGCGCACCGGAAGCCACCTTCGGTGGGCGGGCGTCGCCCTCGGCGACCCGGCCACCGCGGACCTCTGGGTGCGGATGTACGCGCACTTTGCGATCTGGGTCACCGTTCTTCTTGCCTATTTCCTCTTGATCTACCCCCAGCCGCGGCGGTGGGCGCCGCGACCTGCCGTGACGGCGTCGCTTCTTGCCGCAATCGGCATCGTCGTCGACCTCGCCTACCTCGTCGATCATTCCTTGCTCTACCCCGAGTCACGGCCGGCATTCCTCGCGCTGAGCTCGTTTTCCTCGTTCCTCTTCGCGCTCGCCGGGCTTGTCTTCGCGCTCGACTGGACGCGGTCGGGGCCCGGCCCGCTTCGGCGCTCGCTGTTCCTCGTCGCCTTGGGGTTCGCGCTCGTCGGCACGCAGGACGGCGTCGCCTCGCTCGCCCGTTTCGGGCACTCGATCTACTATGGAGGCTCCGCGTCCGCGACCGGCAACGCCTTCGCGCTGGCCTCCGTGGCCGTCGTCGCGATCCTCTTCGGTGTCCTCGCGGTGAACACGACCCGGCGGGAGGACGGTGAAATCCGCCGCACGTCGCGCCGGTTCCTCGCGCTGCTCCTGTTGCCTACGGTCACGGGCCTCGCCACGGGTCTCGCGCTCGTTCCCTCGTGGATCCCCGGACCCATCCTGTTCTTCGCTGGCGTCTGGCGTCTTCCGCTGCCGCTCCTCGTCGCGTACGGGATTGCGCGCGCCGATCTCTTCGACATCGATCTCAAGATCAAGTGGACGCTGCGGCGCGGCACGCTCGCGGGCGTCTTTGTGGCGGCGTTCCTCGTCGTCTTCGCCGTCGCGGAGCAGTTCCTTCAGGAACAGTACGGGTGGCTCGTGGGCGGCGTCGCGGTCGGCGTCCTCCTCATCGTGCTTCGGCCGATCGAGCGCGCCGCGGATCGGCTTGCCGACCGCGTGATGCCCGGGGTCCAGAACACTTCCGAGTACCGCACCGTGAGAAAACGCGAGGTCTACCGCGCGACGGTGGATGGCGCGCTCCTCGATGGAGCGATCTCGGAACGCGGACGAGACATGCTGGCACGCCTCCAGGACCAGCTCGCCTTGACGGCGACCGAGGCGCGCGAGATCGAGCGCGAAGCGACGGCCGCGGCCCGCCTTTCGACGACGCCCTGATACCCGCTCCCTGCTACCGGCTTCCCGCTTCCCGCTACCCGCTCCCTGCTTCCGTGCCGCGTTGAGCAACGTGGTGATGGATCGCGATCTCCGCGATGTCCGTCGCGTACGAGGCGGTCCGCATCAGGGACTCCACGACATAGGCATAATGGACCGCTTCACGGCCTCGAAGGCCCACGATGAGGCCCGTGAGGTGGTCGCGGAGCGGCTCAAGGGCCCGCGCGCGCCCGATCGCCGCGTTCGCAAGCCCCATGTCGGCCTCGGAGAACGCGCGGAACGCCTCATCGAGCACCTCGAGGGCAAGGCCCGACGCGCGGGCAAGCTCGTCCGCGAGCCCTTGCCGGGGCGCGCCGCCGCGGCCGAGCGACGGCACGTTCGCCGCGACGCGGCTCGCATGGTCGCCGATCCGTTCGAGGAGCCGCGCGACGAGAAGGTAGCTCAGGCCCTCGGAGGCGCCGACGCCGGTCCGCACGACCTCGCGGGCGTCGGAGAGGATCGCGTGGTACTGGCGCGTCACGAGCCAGAACAGCCGGTCGACGTCGTCGTCGCGTTCGACCACGTCGCGGGCCAGCTCGCCGTCCCGGGAAAGGAGAGCCTCGATCGCGTCCCGGTGCATCGCCTTCGTCATGAAGTACATCCGCTGGACGCCGCGGCGAAGGGGAAGGTCGGTCGGGTCGAGGAGGTCCTGCACGAGGAGCGTCGACTGGGTCTCCTCGACGATCTCGGGGCCGATGATCTTCCGCGTGAGCTGCCGAAGGTGCTCGCGGGTCTGTGCGGGGATCCGGGGCTTCTGCGAGAACTCGATGTAGTCGAACCCCGCAAGGTAGGAGGCGATCACCTCGCGCTCGACCGCGTCCCGGTCCTTCCCGGAGAGATCGATGCGGCGCCGGCGCGGCTCCCGGGCCGCAGCCGACGTCGTGAGGAGGAGCCCGCCGTCCGCGCGGCGCTCGAACGAGACCGCGTCCCCCGCTCCGAGCCCGGCCGCGAGCACCCAGTCCTTCGGAAGCGAGACGACGAACGTCGCACCGCCGGTCTTCTGCAGTTTCCGGACGTCCATACCGGACCAGCTTCTATAGAGGCTATATAGATTACGACCGGCACTATGATATCGCACGGGGCGTTCGCCTCTCCCGATGGCGCTCAAGGACCTGCTGATGCCGCGCGACATGCGCTTCTTCGGGATGCTCAACGCGCAGGCGCGCACCGTGAAGGAGGGGGCCGACCGGTTCGTCGAGATGCTCTCCGACTACCGCGACCCCGAGCGCGCCAAGAAAGAGCTGAAGGACATCGAGCACCGGGGCGACGTGCTGACGCACGACCTGTACCAGGCGATGAACCAGACGTTCATCACGCCGATCGACCGCGAGGACCTCGCGGCGCTCGCGTCGGCCCTGGACGACGTGCTCGACTTCACCTACGCGACCGCGAACCACCTCGCGCTCTACCACATCCGCGAGGTGCCGCCGGGCCTCCTCGAGGTGGCGAAGATGCTGCAGGGCCAGACGGAGCACCTCGTGGGCGCGGTCGAGAAGCTGCGGGAGCTCCGGAACCCCGAGGTGATCCGCATCCACCTCGTCGAGATCCACCGGCTGGAGAACCTCGCGGACGACGCCACGAACGCGGCCATCGCCGACCTCTTCGAGGACGACGACGTGAAGCGGATCCTCAAGCTCCGCGACATCTACCAGTACCTCGAGACGGCGACCGACAAGTGCGAGGACGCCGCGGACGCCATCCGGGACGTCGTCGTGAAGTACGCGTGAGGACGCATGGTCGCCGTCGAGATCCTCGTCGGGCTCATCCTGCTTGCCCTTCTGTTCGATTTCTACAACGGGATGAACGACGCCGCGAACGCGGTCGCGACGGTCGTTTCGACGCGCGCGCTGCCGCCGCTTGCGGCCGTGCTCATGGCGGGCTTCTTCAACTTCGCGGCCTTGTTCGTCTACGGCACCGCCGTCGCGAAGGCGATCGGGAGCGGGATCGTCGACCCCACGAGCGTGACGGCCTCGATCGAGGTGTTCGTCTTCGCGACGCTCGTGGGCGCGATCTCCTGGGCCGCCTTCGCGACCCACGCGGGGCTGCCGGTGTCGATCTCGCACTGCCTCATCGGCGGGCTCATCGGCGCGGGCGTCGCCGACGGCGGACTCGGCGCGATCCTCTGGGGCGAGAAGGTCTCGACCACGGTCCAGTTCATCGTGCTCTCGCCCCTCATCGGCGGGATCCTGGGCTACGTCTTCGTCACGGTCATCACGCGCCTCGTGCGGAACCACCGCCCGGGCAGTCTGCAACGTCCGTTCAAGAAGCTCCAGCTCGTCTCGAGCGCCTGGATGGCCCTCTCGCACGGGGGGAACGACGCCCAGAAGACCGCCGGCATCATCGCGTTCCTCCTCATCGGGGCCGGCCTCCTGTCGCCGGACGCGGAGATCCCCTTCTTCGCGATGCTCATGAGTTACACGGTGATCGGGCTCGGGACCGCCATCGGCGGCTGGAAGGTCATCCGGACGCTCGGGATGCGGGTGACCGACCTCAAGCCGCACCAAGGCTTCGCGGCGGAGACGGCGGGGGCGCTGACGCTCGCGGGGACCGCCTTCGCGGGGATCCCAGTCTCGACGACCCACACGATCTCCGGCGCCATCGTCGGCGTCGGCGCGCAGCGGCGGTTCTCGGCGGTCCGGTGGGGCGTCACGCGGCGGATCTTCGGCGCCTGGGTCCTCACGATCCCGGCGAGCGCCGTCGTCGCGTACGTTTCCTATTTTGTCGTTCGCTGGATGCTCTCCGTATCGTAGTGCGCCGTACGCGGTGCGCGGTCCGCCGTGACCCGGCAGTTCCGGGGGGCGAGCCCCGCCGTCGTCCTCGTGACGGCACGACACGGCCACGGCGCACTGCGCACGGCGAACGGCGAACTGCGCACAATTCAAATACAAACAGCCCAGATTGTCGGCGCGTGCTCGTCGCGGGCGTGGACGAAGCGGGCCGCGGGCCGGTCCTCGGCCCGATGGTCGTCGCGGCCGTAACGAGCGATTCCCCGCACTCCCTGCGCGCAGCCGGGGTTAAGGATTCCAAGCTGCTTTCGCCGGCCGCCCGCGCGAAAGTGGCGAAGGACATGAGCCCGTTCGTGAAGCGGGCGCGAGTGCTCATCATCCCGCCGGACGAACTCGACCGCCGGATGGCGACGACGTCGCTGAACCGCATCGAAGCCGAGGCGTTCGCGACGCTTGTTGCCGACCTCGCGCCGGACGTCGCCTACCTCGACGCGGCCGACGTCGACGAGGGCCGGTTCGCGCGCCGCGTCCTCGGGCGCCTGAACGGGACGAAAGTCCGCCTCGTGTCGCGCCACAAGGCCGACGCGAAGTATCCGATCGTCGCGGCGGCGAGCGTCCTTGCGAAAGTCATGCGGGACGCGGAGATCGCGAAGATCCAGCAGGAGTTCGACCTGCCGATCGGGTCCGGATATTGCCACGACCCACTGACGCAGCGCTTCCTCGACACGTACGTGAAGGAGCACGGGACGCTGCCGCCGCACGCGCGGGCCGCGTGGGCGACGAGCCGGCGACTCGCGCGACGCGAAGCGCGCTTCTTCTAATGTCTGTAAGGAGAGAGCCTTTAAGGCGAGGCCGCACGTTCGGCGGATGGATGCCGGTATCGCGCGCGGTCGAGGTCGAACGCATCCTTGCCTCCGCCCTAGACGGGAAACGGTTGTCCGTCGACGAGGGGACCTTGCTCCTTGAGTCCGGCGACCTCGTCCGCGTGGGTCGCGCGGCGGACCGGATCCGGCGCAAAATGCACGGGAACCGCGTGTACTATCGGAACGACCTGAACCTCAACCACACGAACGTCTGCGTCGCAAACTGCGGCTTCTGCTCGTTCTATCGCAAGGGTCATGAGGCCGACGCCTACACGCTTTCGATCCCCCAAGCGGTGGAAAAGGCGCAGGCGGCGTATGCGAAGGGCGTCGACGAGTTCCACATCGTAGGCGGCCTCCATCCGGACCTGCCGCTCGATTGGTACGAGGACCTGTTCCGCGGCCTCAAACGCGTCGCGCCGCGGGTCCACATCCAGGCGATGACGGCGGTCGAGATCGACTACATTGCGAAGCGCGAGGCGCTTCGCAATGGAGAAGTCCTGCGGCGAATGCGCGCCGCAGGACTGAGTTCCCTGCCGGGCGGCGGCGCGGAGATCTTCAATCAACAGATCCGGAAGAAGATGCTCGCGACGAAGGTGCCGACCGAGCGCTGGCTTGCCGTCCATGAGGAGGCGCACGCGCAGGGGATCCGCACGAACGCGACGATGCTCTACGGCCACGTCGAAGAGCCGTGGCACCGCGTCGAGCACATGGACATCCTGCGGACCCACCAAGAGAAGGCCCCCGGCTACCAGGCGTTCGTGCCGCTTGCGTACAACCCGGAGCACAACGAACTCCAAAAGCGCCACGACCTCAAGGGCACGACCGGCCTCGACGACCTGATGACGTGCGCGGTCGCGCGGATCTTCCTCGACAACTTCGAGCACGTGAAGCTTCCTTGGGTGACGGTAGGAAAGCCGGTCGCGCAGGTCGCGCTCTCGTTCGGCGTCGACGACGTGGGCGGAGCGGCGTTCGAGGAGCGGATCCTCGAGGCCGCCGGCGGTCACACCTTCGAGTACGTCCAAGAATCGGACCTGCCCGAACTCATCCGCCGCGCGGGATTCTCGCCGGTCCTCCTTTCGGGCGTCTACGAGCCGATCGAACCGATGGGGGTCGCGGCGGCGTGAAGCTCGGAAAGATCGACTTCCTCAACTCGATCCCGGTCTATCTCGGGCTCGAACGCGGCGAGGTACGGCTTCCCGGAGGCGTCGAGGTCGTCTCGGACAAGCCGACGGCGCTGAACGCGAACCTGCTTGCGGGGGGCCTCGACGTGAGCCCCGTCTCGAGCATCGAATACGCGCGCCGCCACGACGAGCTCGTGCTGCTTCCGGATCTCAGCATCAACTCGCATGGGTTCATCGATTCTGTGCTTCTCCTCACGTCGCCCGGGACGAGCGGGGCGCGCGCCCTGTCGGGGACGCCGGGTCTGGATGGGACCCGGATCCTCGTGTCGGAGGCGTCCGCGAGCGGCCATGCCCTGCTTTCGATCCTTCTTTCGGAACGGTTCCACGCGAAGGCCGAGCTCGTCCGCGGGCCCGTCGACCTTACGCGAGTGGGCCGCGACGTAGACGCGGCGCTCGTGATCGGCGACGAGGCGCTGTTTGCAGCGCGGGCGCGGCCGGACCTCGGCAAGCTCGACCTCGGGCAGGAATGGCTCGAGATGACCGGCTTTCCCATGGTGTTTGCGGTCTGGTGCGCGCGCCGGGACGCCGCCGGAGCCGATCGGGCCCTCCTTGGCGCAATTCACCGGGCGCTCGTTGCGAGCAAGCGGTGGGGCCTTTCGCACGCGGACGCCGTGGTGGAGACGGCCGCTTCCCGTTCGGGGCTCCCGCGGGAATTCTTGGAGCGGTACTTCCGGAACCTCAATTACGACCTCGATGCGCGGAAGATCCGCGGCCTCCAGCGGTTCTACGAGCTGGCGCGGGACGTCGGCGTGGTGTCGCGCCCACCGCAGCTTTCGCTTGCCGAAGTGAGGGGCGCATGGACGTAGACAAGGTCCTTGCGCGTGCGACGGGGCGCGAGCGCCTCTCGCGCGAAGAGGGCGTCCACCTCGCCGAGCAGGCGACCCTCGCGGAGCTTGCGGCCGCGGCGAACGCGGTGCGCGAGGAGCGCACCGACCCCGGCGTCGTCACCTACGTGGTCGACCGCAACATCAACTACACGAACGTCTGCAACGTCTACTGCATGTTCTGTGCGTTCTACCGGACGGAGAAGGACGCGGACGCGTACGTGCTCGGAACCGACGAGATCCTGCGCAAAGTCGAAGGGCTCGTCGCGATCGGGGGGACGCAAGTCCTCCTCCAAGGCGGCCTCAATCCGAACCTGCCGCTTTCGCACATCACGGGGATCTTCCGGGCGATCCGCGACCGCTTCCCGTCGGTCGACATCCACAGCCTCACCGCGACCGAGGTCGAGTTCTGGTCGCTCCAGCATTCCCGTTCCAGCCGCGAGGTCCTGCAGGAGCTGAAGGCGGCGGGAATGAAGAGCCTCCCGGGAGGCGGCATGGAGATCCTCGTCGACCGCGTCCGGAAGCGGGTCTCGCCGCTGAAGACGAAGACCGAGGCGTACCTGCAGATCCACCGCGAGGCGCACGAACTCGGCATGCCGTCCACCGCGACCATGATGTACGGGGTCGGGGAGACCTGGGCCGACCGCATCGAGCACCTCGACCGGGTCCGGACGCTCGAGGACGAGGCGCCGGGCTTCACCGCGTTCATCCCGTGGTCGTACCAGCACGACAAGTCGGTCCCGCTCCGGACGCCGGCGACGACCGCGGACGAGTATCTTCGCGTCATCGCGCTGTCGCGCCTCTACCTCGACAACATCCGGCACATCCAGTCGGGTTGGGTGACGGAGGGCCACAAGGTCGCCCAGATCGCGCTCCGGTTCGGGGCGGACGACTGGGGCGGCATCCTCATGGAGGAGAACGTGATCAGCGCGGCCGGCACCTACTACCGGATGACGCCCGCGACCGCCCGCGAGCTCATCCGGAAGGCGGGCTACGTCCCCGCGCAGCGAAACACCTACTACAAAACGCTTCGCCGCTTCGACGACGAACCGCCGCCCGAGACGCTGCCGGCGAACACGGAGCACGGGTTCTCGCTCCTGCCCCTTGCGACGAACGCTCGCTTCGAGGGAATGAGCTGACGCGGAATGAGGCGCCTTCGACGCCGGAATGAGCGGCCTTGCGGCCGCGGTATGGCTCGTCGAGCCTGCGTTCCCTGCCATTCCGCGAAGCTCATCCCGCTGCGAAGCAGCTCATCCCGCGGCGCTCATCCCCATCAATAATGGACCTCGATCGTCACCACGTACTGCTCGCCGACGCTCGCTCCGTCGCCGAGCCCCCCGATCTCGATGTCGACGAGGTAGGACCCGACCGCGCCCGCGGTGACGGCGACGATGACGTCGGGCGCTTCGGCGAGGTTCTGTCGGGCGCCGGACCCCGCCGGTTCGCCGGCCGGCGACAGGACGGCGACCTCGACGGACGCGAACTCGCGGGGAAGCCGGCCCGCGCCGGGAAGCGACGAAACGATCTCAACGCGGACGGTGGCGGTCTTCGGCGTCGCCTCGACCGGGAACGAATAGTTGAGCCGCAAGGGCGCCGCGGGCGAAGCGGCTGGCGGGGCCGGAACCCAGCCCTGATAGGTCACGTTGTAGTCCAAGGGCCTCGGAGGAGGGGGCGGGACCGGGGCCGAGGGCGAAGGCGAGGGCGGGGGCGATTCCGGCGTCTGGTTTACGGCCGGTGGCGGCGGGGGCGGCGGCGGAGGCATCGCCTCGCGGGTCGCGTTCGCGCTTGTCTCCCCGGCTCCTTCGGCCGTGGTCCCGGTCTCCTCGAGCGCCTCGTCGAGGTCGCTTGCGGTCCCGCCGATGCAGCCGGAGACGAGGAACGGCATGATCACCGAAAGGAGCTTCGCCGGGGCCGCCATCGGGCCTCACCGTTCCTTCCCAAGCTTAACCCATGTGGTCGCGGACTTGAAACGCGGAGGACGTTTTCCCATCATCGCGAAATTCCTTAAATGGGTCGAGGTCGACATCGGTCATGCGCCCGATCTTCAGCCTCCCACCGGTCCGGGGCGAGCCATCGCCGCGGGCTGGCCCAGCCGATTCCCGTTCGCCGAAGCGGGCGCTTTTCCTCCTCCTTAAGCCCTCGCTCCGGCCTCGGCCCGTCCGCGGCGTCTTTTGTCGCGCGGCGGCGTCGGCCTCCTCGGCAATAGCGATGCTATTCCCTCGTCAGCCTCCTTGCCGCGCGGGCAAAATCCGCTCACGGCCGGGCCTGCGGCCGTCGCTCGGGCCTCGTCGTCGGCTCCTTACGTGGGGCTTCGAAAGAATCTTGAAAGCGCGCCGAGCCGGAGAGGTCGGAGCCCGCTCAAACGGATATCTCGATACGCGCGACGCCCACGAACCATCCATGCCCTTGGCGCCTCCCCTATCCTTCGCGTCGCCGTCGGCTCATCCGTACGCACGCGGGCGCTTGCGTATCATCGTTACCTGAACCGTCCGATCGGTGAACTCGACCTGGTAGAGGATGCGAACGCCGCCGATGCGCAGCCTGAAATCGGGAGCCCCCGTGCCGGCAAGCCGCCGGATATCGGCGCCGGGCCGCGGCCGAATCGGATCTTCCGCCAGCGCCTCCAAACCCCGGAGGATTCGTTCCGTGACCCCTCGCTGGCCGGACCGCTTCAAGCGAACGAGCTCGCGCTCGGCGTCTATCGAGAGGACGACGACCCAACGATGAACCACGACACGGCCTCAGTCGTCCGAGAGCGTACGCTTTACCCTATCCAGCGTGACGTATTCGCCGCGCTTCATGCGACGGATGCGACGCCGGTGTTCCCGAAGGACGTCCTCGTGGACGCGCTCCAGCGGAAGGTTGTCCATGAGATCGTTGAGAACGTCATCAAAGGTCTTCCCACCGGCCTTGTACGCCCGGAGACGTTCGTACGTTGCCGGTGCGAGGTTGACCGTACGATAGGCCATCGGAAGATAATTAGAATAGCCAGTATAACTAGATTTGGGCGTCGGGGCGACCTGATCCATCAACGGACCACTGGCCCGGCAGTATTTCTGGTTCCTTCAGGGAGCAGTAGCTCCGGAATCGGGCGCGTGACGTCCGGGGCGGGGCGGGGGTCCGGCGGGGTTTTTCGCTGGAGGCTATCGCGATAGAGTTTGTGGAGTGGTCGTGTTGCCGTTTGTCGGCGGCGGGTGGCGTTCGTCGCTTGCCGAGGCGACACGCGCCAGGACCAACCAATCCCCCGCCCAACCAGCCCCCGAAGCTACGCCCCGAACGTCTCGACGAGGCCTTCCCGGAATTCGCGCAACAAGAGGACGCAAGGGGGAGGTCCGGGCACAGGCGAGCCCGGTTGCCAAGCAGAGAAGACGCGAAGCAGCGTCCAGAGGTTGTACGCGACGACGCTTGCGAGTTGCAAGAACAACCGCGTCGCGTAGTGCGGGCTGCACGTGCGGACCCGAAGCTCGTTCTTTTTCCGGTAACCCGTCTCGATTCCCCACCTTTTCCGATACGTCGATGCGAGTTCGACGATGCGGGCGGGAGAGAGTTCGCCCGCGTTGGTCGCGAAGACGAACGGGACGTCCTTGTCTGGCTCTTTCGGGTCGGGCTCGTAAAAGAACACGAGTTGCACGACGACGCGCCGGTCCTCGTTTCCCATCTCGTACTCGGGCACGACAAAGTACGAGTACGACGTGTTCGGGATCCGGACCCGACTCCGCCACGCTTCGCCTTCGAGCGTGTCGATGCGTTGGTTCCGGATCATGGGAACCACGAAGGGCACGTTTTTCTCGGAGAACAATCGGAAAACGTGGACGGCTTGGAAGCCGCGATCAAGAAGCGCAAGCTCGATCCGGACCCATCGAAGGGTTTCTTCGACTTGGGCGCGCAACGCCTCTTCCCGGTTCGTGGCGGCGCGAATGGGGGCGACGGCGAACGTGAACCGGGCGTTGGGCGTCACGCTTTCGGCGCTAAGGTACGCCATGCCCCAGTTCGTGCCGGGCAAGTCTTTGTACCCGATGCAGCCGTCGTGGCGTTTGGAATAGTCGGGGTCCACGTGGAGGTCGAACGCGACCCTGCACGTGGGGGGCAAGGCTCCGAGTCGCCGCGCCTTCTCCAAGACGAACCGGTTCATGGCAGCGATGCTCTCTTCGACGCGCTCGACGGGCATGGCGTGGGCGTGGTCGAAGTACGTGTCGGGATCCAGGCGGCCCCAGATCTGGCACGCGGGCGTGATGCCGTAGCCTCGCGCGATCCCCAACAACGTGGTTTCCATGAAAAGTCTGGGTGTTTCAGGGCGGTGGGCTCGGCCGAACGGCAAGAGTCCGGCGAGTGCCGAACCCAGTTCCTTTTTGGTCTCGCGCAACGTTGCAAGCAGCGGGTGGTCGCGTTTTGTCATGCACGGCCCAAAAGGCCACCGCACCACCCATCCTTCTCGCTTTGAACCGGCCCGGACCCCCGAGCGTCAACGCTCACAGAAGCGATTCCGGACGGACTGCTGGGGGCTCGCCGAAAGTCCTCGGCGTCGTTCGAGTCGGCGGCAAGTCACTTCGGCTCGCGGGCGCCGGACCGGACGGGGCGCCACATCATCTTCGTGCTCGGGGGGCGCATGGTTTTGGACGTCCCCGGAACCGCAGGCCGGCCAGCCTTGGCCGCCGCCCTGCATCCAGCGCCGGTATTGCGGGGGGGTCGTGCTGCTGGGGGGTGATGGGCGTCTCATGCGGCTACGAGGGATGCGCTTTCGGCCGAGGGGGTGGCGCGGGCATAGGGGACGGCGGGCGCGGGCGCGCGACGGAGCGGGGGCATCGCTCGCGCCAAGCGCGTCGAGGATAGATGAAGGGAAACGGGAGAGGACGCCGAAAGTCCTAGGGGTCGCCCGCGCCGCCGTCACGACGCCGATGGAGGAGCGCGTGTGAAGTTTTGGGGGATCAAGGCAAATCTCGGAGCATGCGTTCGAGTCGGAAAAGGATGTCCGGAAGGTCGTCCTCGATGATTCCCCATACCGTCTGGGCATCGATGCGGTCGTAGCCGTGGATCAAGACGTCCCGGAATCCCGCAATCTCGCGCCATCGAACGTCAGGGTTGGCATCACGGAGAACGGGCGAGAGTCTCTTGCTTGCTTCGCCGATGACCTCGAGGCAGCGCACGATGGCCTGACGACGCATCCTTTCTTCAAGAAATGCGTCCTTGCCTTGGCTCGCGTATTCCAGGATCTCCTTGGCGTGCTCCACCATGTCGGTGAGGTAGAGTCGATCACGATTGACTTTGCTCAGACGGACGCCGCCTCCGCGAGCACGTTGTCGCGAATCAAGGGGTGAAGGCCCCCTTCCGTGAGCACGTCGACGCGAACTCCGAGGACGTCTTGGAGGTCGAGCTTCAGCCCGATGAGGTCAAGGAGGTTCCGTTCGGGCGCGAGGTCGACGAGGAAATCCACGTCGCTACCCTCTCTGGAATCGCCGCGAGGTACGGATCCGAACATGCGGACGTTGCTGGCCCCGTGGCGCTTTGCGAGCGCGAGGATCTCGCCACGCTTGGACCGGACCAGTTTCTGCAGATCCACGGGACCGCCTTCTGGAACGACCATACACGGTCGTGGGTGAAAGGCTTTTCGCTGCGGGGCCGTTCGACGTTGGCGGCCCTCGTCCCAACTACCCCCTGTCCACGACCCGCACCCCCGCCAGCGCGAACTCGCGCGCGAACCGCACCCCGCACGCGCCGCACGCGAAGAACTCGTCGATCCGCGGCGGGATGTCGCCGGTGCCTTCGAACGACCGGTATTCGGTGTCGGTGGAGCCGCACGCGGGGCAGCTTTGGCCGCCGCCTTGCATCCAGCGGCGGTATCGTGTGAGGGGCAAGCCGCTGGCGGTGATGGGCGTGTCATCGCTTGCGGGGGGTGCGCTTGCGGGCGCGAACGAGGCGCCGGCAGCGAGGCCGGGGGGCGCGAGTGGGCGCCGGTGCGCATGCATTGCCGGCTCAACGCCATTCAGCGCATGTAAAGGAGAACGGGGGGAGGGCGGCGAAAGTCCGGGTCGGCCGCGCCGCGAAGCTGTACTTCGGCTCGCGGGTGCGAGGGCGGGGGATCGGGACGCCGTCGCGTTTGCGGCGCCGCGCCTTTCGAAATTCAGAGGAGGGGAGCGGAGATTTCGTCGAGGAACGTGCCGGGTCTCACGATGTGCGATATCCGAACAGTCGGTCGTACTCCTTGTGGTCCACGATCCGTACGATGCTGACGGTGAGCGGGTGTTGTGGGCTCGTGAGGACCGTGTAGAGCGCCCTCCATCCCGCCGGGAGCTCAAGCCGCCAAAGATTCGTGAGGTCGTATTTGCGCCGCAACCGGTCGGGAATGAGTTCGCGACGGATGTGGTCACCGACCGTCACGTCGTCGACGAGCCGCGCGACCCACCAGTCGAGCTTTCGACGCTTCGTTCGATCGAGGTCCTCCAAGTCCACCTCGGCGTCGTCGCCTAGGTGAACGCGCGCCTTTAGGCGAGGCGTTTTCCTCGGAGCCGGTCCCACGCCTTCACGCTCGTGTTGAGCGACCAGAACACGCCCTTCTCCCCCTCTGCCGCAAGCCCCAGGCGCACGAATTCGTCCACGGTCGAGCGGACCACCGCGTGCCGCACGGCTCGAGCGCGCATCCTACGCTTGATCTCGTTCAAGCTCAATGGACCATCGGCGTCGCGGAGGATGTTCTCGATCTCATGCATCGTCTGGAGCGTCGGGCCGCGGCCCTCGATGGCGACGGGACGGGGGAGGGACATTTGCGTTACGTACATTGAACGTCCACTATCTTAAGAGTTCCTTCCATGGCTAGCCGACGAACCGCATGGAACTATGAAAAGGCGAGTCGGGGAGGTCGCCGAAAGTCCCCCCGCCCCCGCGTCGCCGGCGCACGTCACTTGACGACCCGCGCGCCCGCCAGCGCGAACTCGCGCGCGAAGCGCACCCCGCGCGCGCCGCACTCGAAGAACTCGTCGATCCGGGGTGGGATGTCGCCGGTGCCTTCGAACGCCTCGTACTCGGTCATGGTGGAGCCGCACGCCGGGCAACCTTGGCCGCCGCCCTGCATCCAGCGGTGGTATTGCGGGGAAGTAAGTCCGCTATCGGTGATGGGCATCTCATGCGTCTCCGAGGGATGCGCTTGCGAACGAGACGGGGGCACGGGCATCGGGGGCGGGTGGCGCGTGCTGCCGCCGATCCGAAGGCATCACTGGCTGCAAGGTCAGTGAGGACCTGAGTTTCCCGTCTCTTAGCCACGAGGAATCGCTTCGTCGATCCCGAGGGCCCGCTTGATGGCGTCCTGGGCTTTCGTGGTCTTCGTGAGCC
>JBQTJL010000130.1:0-4632 GCA_052387135.1 Methanobacteriota archaeon
GGAACCCGTCGATTTCGTCCGGGGGCGTTTCATGGCATCTTCGCTCCCTCCTCGGCCATCTCGTCGGGCAGGCACGACAGCGTCTCCCGTACGAGCTCGGGTACGCCTTCCTGGTAGAGCGGCGGCGGGAGGAGGAAGGTGAACGCGGAGGGGGGCTCGACGCGCAGGTTCGGCGGCAGGAGCACGCCGTCCGACGGCGGCTCCGGAAGCGCGGCCTCAAGTTTCACGCGGAGCGCGAACGGCGGGTCCGCGGGCTCGGGCACGTCCCACGGCCGCACACGCACGAGGTACTGGCCCGCGGCGGGAGCCTCGACGAATACCTCTCCGCTGAGCGCCGGGGGGCCGACGCCGGTGTACGCGAGCACCGTGCCGCGGGGGCCACGCAGCTCGATGCTGAACCAGTTGGCAACGACCGTGCTCGGATGATCGAGACCGACCCGCAGCCGTGCCCCTCTGGGTCCCACGTCGAGCACGAATTCCGGGCAGCCCCCGCGCTGAGGGTGGTCGCACGCGGACATGTCGCGCTGCCCGTCCGCGGTGAGGTGGCTGGTCGGGCGCATGACCGGGCCGACCCAGAAGACGGGCTGGTCCACGACGACCGGAATCGCCCCCATGAACCCTTCCGGCAAGGCGATGCGGTCCCCCGGAAGCGAGGTCGGCGTGACCGGCGCGCTCCCCAGGCACCCCGCGAGGGCGGGGGCGAGCACGGCGACCGCCAGCAGGGGCATTGCTCCGATTGGTCTCAAGCGTCGCCTCCGACGGGTTGGGCGCGGGCCAGCTTTACGACGCCGTCCACCGTGAACGCCATCGTCATCCCGTCGTGGCCCCACGCGAGGCTCCATATGTCGTCGCTGTACTTCTGCGCGGTCCGCACCTGGTCATCGCGCGAATTGTGCGTCGAGAGCGTCGTCTCGAGCACCTTCCGTCCCGCGGGGTCGAGGACCAGGTGTCGCGCCTCATGGGTCTGCGGCGAGACGAGGCGCTGCAAGGCCGCCACGGGCGAGTCCTCCGTCGTTGGGTCGCGCAGGCTGGCCAGGAGGTGCAGGTTGCCGAACGGGTCGCCCTCCGCCCACATGATGTACGCTCCACGCGGCCACCGGCCTTCCACGATGGCCCGCAATGCGACCGGGGGACTCCACGTGCGGCCCGCGTCGTCGCTCCAGTAGATCATGGGCTCGGCGTCCCGCCCCTCGCCCTCGGAATCGCCTTCCAGCGCGACGAGCGCGAGCCGGCCGGGCTCCAATGGGACGAGGATGGGCAGCACGCCTTCGAAGAGGATCTCCGACCTGAGCGTGGCCGTCCCCGTCAGCGGATCGAAAACGTATGTGAGGGGGCGGCTCGGATGGTCCTTCGGATTGCAACTAAGCATCAACTCTTTACCGAGCCGCACGACTGGACCCGGACTCGCGCAGGGGAGGAGTTGTTCCTCGTCCATGGTGTGCCACGTCTCGCCGCGGTCGAAGCTCCACGCGAGTTCCGTCGTCCAGTTTTCGGTCGGGTGTTGCCACCAGACCACGTACAGGGCCCCAGTGGCGGCGTCGAGCGTGATGAACGGCCGGTCCTGGCGGCCGTCCTGGCGGAGATGGGTCGAGGGACTCCACGTTCGACCGAGATCGTCCGTGTAGACGTAGTAGACCCCCCGCCCAGTGAGCCCCGTGAAGTGGAGCCGTCCCGTCGCGTCGAACAACAGCGCCGGGTCGACGCTGGGGCTCTGCGTGCACGCCGGGACCACCGGGACCGGGCCCGTGCCCGTGCCCGGCGCGGGAGGGATGGTCTCGCGCCAAGTTCGTCCGCCGTCCTCGGTCACGAAGAGGCCGAGCCCGGTCCCGCAGTAGCCGTCGTGCAGCATCCGGA
This sequence comes from Methanobacteriota archaeon, assembly GCA_052387135.1. Taxonomy (GTDB): domain Archaea; phylum Thermoplasmatota; class SW-10-69-26; order JACQPN01; family JBQTJL01; genus JBQTJL01. The sequence goes on from JBQTJL010000130.1 coordinate 1,855, forward strand.
CGGGGTCGCGGCGGAGGTTGACGCCGACCGCCATGATCGAGGGGTTCGTGGGGTGAAGAGCGACGAACGGCTCCTGCACCGTCGCGTCCGGGAGCGCGATGTCGGTGAGGCACGGTGCGGCGGACGGGGCGCGCTCCTCGGCCAAGCACACGTAGCCGAACGCTCGGGCGGCCTCCAAGGGAGCACCGAGCGACTCCAGATTGGCGCCGGGTTGGGGCCCGACGCACCCGGCGAGGGCGGGGGCGAGGAGCGCGAGGGCGAGCAGGCGGCGCACTCACCGCACCTCCGGCAGGAACGGCCGCGGCGGGTAGTCGAGCGTCGGCGGCGCCCCGCCGAGCGTCCCTTCGACGAGCGGCAGCACGACGTGGCTCGCTTCGGCGCCGCCGTCGTGGTGGATGGTGATGCGCGGTTGCAGGCCGAAAGTCGGGACGCGATTCGGGTAAAGCGGTGCCCCAAGGAAGGCACCGCCACCGTATGAGACAACCACGGCGAGCCGGTGGCCTTCCGGCAGGATCCCCGCGAGGTTGTTGAGGTCGATGCGCACGTGCGTCGGCGCGTCCGTCGGGAAGTCGCGGCCTTCGAAGTTGCCTTGGTGGAACCGGAGGTCCGCTGCGCCGAAGAGCCATCGCTCGAACCCGCCGTCGCACCCCGCATTCGGTGCCATGTCGTAGACGTGGACCGCGACGAAGCCGCCGGGGAGGTCGCTCGAGAGCCGCAGGTACGCGAAGGGGTTGCCCGCGATCAGGAGGTCCTGCGCGGCCGGCTCGGACACGTAGGCGGCGGCGAGCCGGTCTCCGCGCCCAAGCACCGTTTCCAACGGGCCGGGGCAGAAGGCCGTCTGCCACGGCGGGTCGCCGTCGAGGTCGCCGTCGGCGTCCTGCACGTCCGGCGTGGAGCGGAAGGACGCGGAGCCGCTTCCCGGCAGGGTGGCGAGGCGCCGCGCGTCGGCGAGGTACAGCAGCTCCGTCCGTGCCTCGGCGGGGGGCCAACCCGCGGACTCGTGCCACGCGCCGGTGCTGTCCTGGTAGTCAGCAAGCCCCTCGCGAGGCGGGCGGTTGCCGATACCCTTCAACCAAAAGTCGTACCACGCAAGAAGCGTCTGGTCCCAGTCGTGGACGCGCAGAGCGGGATCGATGCTGAGGGAACCTGGCATGTCGTGGCCCCACTGCCCCTCCACCATGCGCTTGGGGGCCCTCGCGAGATGCGTCCAGATCCACAGAGCCTGCTGCTCATTGGCCCCGTCCAGGAAGCCGTGGGCGAGAAAGACGGCGGCGTCCACGTTCGGGAACCGGTCGATCACTCGCCGATCGTCCCAAAAAGCCGCGTCGCGCCGGTCTGCGGCGACGCCCATGCTGTTGTCGGCCATCGCGCGAACAACCTCGGGACAGATGCGCTCCGCCACCACGGGCACGTGGTCCACCGTCCAGTGCGTAAGCGGGGCATTCGTGGGCGGCAAAAGGGACACCCGCAACGCGAAGCGGGGCGCCGCGTAGCTCCGGGTCAAGGAAGCCCCCTGCGGGGTGTAGTGCCACGTGTAAGGGTCGGTCGCCATCCCACCGACGACGATGGTCTTGAGGGCCTCGGGATTTTGAATGGCTGCTTCCCAGGGAGTGGTACCGTGGTAGGAAAATCCCTGCATGCCGACGCGGCCGCTGGTCCAGGACTGCACGGCCAGCCATTCGACGAGCTCGACCTGGTCGCGTTGCTCGTCCGGCCCATGCCAGTCGAGGCACCCGCCCGAGTTGCCGGTGCCGCGCACGTTGAACACGGCGACCGCGTACCCGTTCTCGACGAGGAGGTCGATCGGCACGATCTCGGGCCCCCGGCCACTGGTGCGGAGCGCCGGGTCGTCTCCCGTGCCGTACAGGCACTCCGGGGGTGGTCCAACCAGCCAGTCGCATTGTCCGAAGTACGGCGCCGACCACAGCACGACCGGCACGCGCACGCCCTCCGGCACATCCGGTCGCAGCACCCACCCGTCGAGCTCCACGCCGTCGAAGCTCGGCACGCGCACGTGATCGATCGAGGCGAGCGCGAAGGGGCCTTCGAGGCCGTCGGGCTACTCGTCGCCGCACGGATACGGGTGCGCGCACGGGGTCCACGAGACCGTGGCATCCTCCAACTCGGAGGCCGGCGTCCCGAGGCACCCGGCGAGGGCGGGCGCGAGGAGCAGGATCCCCCCGAGAATGACAGCGCCCCGCCCGCCCAGCCTCATGGCCGCGAGGAGGCGGGAGGGGTCATGAACGTTTGGTCGGGTGGGGGCCTCCCCACGGTTTCCGGTGGCCTCGGTTCGGAGGGCGCGACGCGGGGGATGCCGAGGCCCATGGATGGCGATGCGCTCGGCTGGCGTCAGTAATAGTGCCATAAATGGCTAAAACATATATACTCAATACGCCAAATGGCATCTTGAATGGTGACAACAGAGACTTTCCGGGCCACTGCGTTCCAGCACGAGACGCAGGCGAAGATCGAGGCGCTCGACCAGCTCCTCCCCAGCGACGCCTTCACGCCCGAAGTCCGGCAGAGCCTCTACCGGTACGCGCTACTCCGCAACTCGTGGGGCACCACGAACATCGACGCCGGCCCGATCGACCTCGCGCGGGTCGAAGAGCTTTACGAGGCCTACAAGCGCGGCGTGACGGGCGCGAACAAGATCCTCCCTACGGAACGCGAGGTCATCAACTACTTCCGCCTCGTCGAGGACCTCCCGACTGGCGACTTCGACGTGAGCCCGGAGGACCTCCGGCTCCTCCATCAGGAGTACTTCCGCGACGTCCC
>JBQTJL010000131.1:0-3178 GCA_052387135.1 Methanobacteriota archaeon
GTCGCGGACGGCCCGACGATACAGAAGGCCGGAATCCGTGCGCTCGCGGCGGGCACCACGCCGAAGACAGTCCTCGACGTAGTCTCCCGGCTCCGCGCCGAGACCGAGGTCCCGATCGTCCTCATGACGTACGCGAACATCGTGCACCACGCCGGCATCGAGCACTTTGCCGCCGATGCGGCCTCCGCGGGCGTCGACGGGGTCATCCTCCCGGACGTGCCGCTCGAGGAATCGGCCGCCTTCGGTGGCCCGATGGCGCGAGCCGGCCTCGACCTCGTCCTGCTTGCGAGCCCCGCCTCCGGGGATGAGCGCGTCGCGAGGATCGCCCGCGCGACGCGGGGCTTCCTCTACGTCGTCTCGAGCTACGGCACGACCGGCGTCCGCGACGAGCTTGCCGCGGAGACCCAAGAAGTCGTGCGCCGCGTCCGACGCGTGGCGCCCCGCGACGTCCCGATCGCGGTCGGGTTCGGCGTCTCGAAGGCGGCGCAGGTCCGCGAGCTTTCGGACGCGGGCGCGGACGGCGTGATCGTGGGGAGCGCCCTCGTCGAGCATGTCGCGGGCGGGGCGGCGCCGGGCGAGCTTTCGAGGTTCGTGAAGGGACTGAAGTAGCAAAAGCTACATGTGGTAGAAAGTGCTACTAAAGTTCATGGCGACGAGCCCGGTACGCATCGGCGACGAACACAAGGCCGAGCTCGAGCGACTCCGCGACGCGGTGGCCGGCGCGACGGGCACGCGGGCGAGCCAGCAGGACGTCCTCGGCGCCGCGATCGAGTTCGCGCTTCGGCACCGGGACGAGTTCGTCACGGAGACGGCGTGGCGACCCCTTTCCGAAGAAGAAATCCGCGGCTGGCGCGAACGGGTCGCGAAGATGCGGGGCTGGAAAGCCGTGAGGCCGGAAGACATCGACGATGTCGTCTACGGAAACCCATGACGATCCTCCTCGACACGTCCGTCCTCGTCGCGTTCGTCAACCCAAAGGACGAGCGCCACCGCGACGCCGATACCATCCTGGCGCGCGCGATGCGGGGCGAGTGGGGCGCACCGCTCTCCACCGAGTTCGTCCTCGGCGAGGGCTTTACGCTGCTACGAAAGAGGCCCGGGCGCCGGGACGTCTCCGAAGGCTTTCGCGACCTCCTTCTTTCCACCGCCGGGTCACGGCCGCCGGTCCGCCTCCACACGACGACGAAGGAGGAGATCGACGCGGCCGTGGCCCTCCATTTCGGCGATTACGACCGAGGGCTCTCGTTGCCGGACGCTCATCTAGTCGTGGTCGCGCGAAGGCTCGGCGGTCCGATCGCGAGCTTCGACGCGGGGTTCGACGGGCTCGTGACCCGCGTGCCGTGATGGCCCAGGCCGGTGGCGGGCGCGGGCCAAGTAGCCGTGCTCGTCGATGGCGATAGTCCTTGGCCGAAGGGCTTGCTCAAGATCACGGAAGAGTTTGCGCGCTTCGGGGAGCTGCGGTTCCGGCGGGTGTACGGCAATTGGACGCCGGAGGCCGTGAAAGGCTGGAAGGACGGGCTCCCTTGACTCGACGTGGTGCCGTCCTACGCCAGATTGAACCGGGCTTCGACCCGCGACCGTGCGGGGACCGGCAGCTCCTTCCGCTCGTCGAGAAGTCCAGACGCCTCGACGTCAAGCGCGATCGGCCGGAGGGCCCCACTCGGGTATTCATCCGGCTTCGGGGCGCCTGGAGCGGCGGCCCGATTTCGGCCGTCCCCCCGCCGCCGGACCGAGCACCGCGAGCGGATGGGGCGCGATGGCAAGGAAGGCCGAGGGAGGGCGGAGCCGCGCCCAGGAACTTCAAAATGCCGCGGCGACGACCGAGCCGAGGCCGACGCAGCCAGCGCGACCTAGACGCCGCGGGGCGAAGGTCCGGGGGCGAAACGAACTCGCGCGCGAGCGGGGCCGTCCGACGGTCCGCTGAAAGGTTCATACGTTTCAGGGACATGCTTCTCGTGTGCCGCAAGAAGACGGCCGGTACAAGATCGCCATCGTCGGCGCCGTCCCCGCCGGCCTGATTTCGGCGCTCACGATCATGGAGCGCTGCCCCGACCGGCGGCTCGACGTGACGATCCACGAACGGGAGCCCGCGTCCTACACGACGCTCTGCGGCGAGGGGATCAGCCGCGAGTCGCTCGAGCGGTTCACCGCGTTCGACTCGAAGCCGTACACGGCGCAATCGTTCCCGGGCGCGATGTGGTGGTTCCCGGGCGACCTTCGCGTCTACGTCGACCAGCCCTGCTTCACGATCGAGCGCTGCGACTGGATCCCCGCGATGGCGAAGGAGTTCGAGAAGCGGGGCGGCACCGTCGCGTTCGGTTCGAAGGTGACGCCGGATGCGGTGCCCCGGCTCGCACGCGAGAACGATCTGGTGATCGGCGCCGACGGCCCCGGCTCGCAGGTCGCAAAGGCGATCGGGTCGAGGATCACGACGCGGCTCGGGATCCAGTACCGCGTGCACGGTTCGACCTACAAGACGGACCGGCTCGAGTTTTACACCGACAAACGCTTTTCACCCGAATATTCCTGGATCTTCCCGAAGGGCGACGTCTTGAACGTCGGGATCCTCGCCGAATCGGACGGGAAGGACTGGGAGCGGCTCGACAAGTTCATGGAGTGGACCGGCTGCGATGGCAAGAAGGCCGTGAAGGAAGCGTACCCCATCGGGTTTGGCGGCACGGTGATCCAGAAGGAGAACGTCGTGACGATCGGCGACGCGGCCGGCCTCACGAACCCGGTGACGAAAGGCGGTCTCGCGGCGATCATCTATGCGGCCGAGATCCTCGCCGACTGCGTCGCCTCCGATTCCCTGCGCGAATATGCCGCGCGGATCCGCGCGCACCCGATATCCTCGGAAGATTTCAATGAAGCACTCAACGTGATCGTAAAGTACACGAACCGCGACTTCGAACGGCTCCTCCGGTTCGCCCCGAGGGATCCGCACGTAGGCGACGGACAGCCCGCCGGAAAGTACGGCAGACGCGTACTCCTCACGTGCCTTGCGAACCCGCACCGGATCCGGGACATCCGCGTGCTGTATCGGGCGATGGCGCTTTCACGTAGGTATAGTTGGTAGGATGAACCCGGCCTTCGGTCGCTGATGAACGCTTCGCTGATGAACGGGCCCTTCGGGCCCTGATGCGCGCTTTGCTGATGAGGTCTCGTCGTTTTCATCAGC
>JBQTJL010000132.1:0-6513 GCA_052387135.1 Methanobacteriota archaeon
AGTTGATCACGCGGCCCCATTTCTTCCGCCTCATCGAAGGGATCGCGCGTCGTGCGCAGAGGAACTGCGAACGAAGGTTCGTCGAAAGGACGTGGTCGAAGTCGCGCGGCGTGATCTTCTCGAGCGCCTTCCGTGGGTAGATCCCGGCGTTGTTCACGAGGACCGCGACCGGTCCCAGCGCGCGCTCGACCGCGCCGAACATCCGCTCGACCTCGGCGGGGTGCGTGACGTCGGCCTTCACCGCGACGGCCCGGCCGCCGGACGCGCGGATCGCCGCGACCGTTTCCTCGGCCCCCCGCTTCGAGCCGCGGAAGTTCACGCCGACCGCGAGCCCGTCCGCGGCGAGCCGGAGGGCCGACGCCTGCCCCAGGCCCCGGCCGGCGCCGGTCACGAGGGCGACGCGGCGGCTTCGGGACACGACGGGCATGAGAAGGGAACGGGGGGCGCGATGATGACGCTTTCGGCCTTCATTCGGCGAGCGGAGCCAAGCCGTCGAATCCTTGGTCGAGCGTCGCCAACGCATCCACGTCCAGGGCCTTCATGATGGCGAGATGGCTAGCGTCCGTAAACGAGATCCGGCGCGCGCGATGGCGTTCGAACGCGGCGAGCGTGGCCTCGATGTGGTCGGGAGCGACCGGCACCATCGAGAGTCCCGGAAGCGCCGGCTCGGGAAACGGCAAGAGCCGGCGGGCCGCCGTCTCCACGCGGGGGCCTCCGCCTCGGACCCGGATCAGCGTGAAGAGCTCGTCCGCCACGTAATCGGATACGAAGGGAGCGCCCCACTCGCCGCGCGCCACGCGGGTCACGAGGTCGAGCCCGACGTCGTGGTTTTCGTCGTCCTTGTTGAGGAACGCGTACAGCACGCCGGTGTCGATGAGGACCGTCACGGATCCGCTCCGCCGTAGAGGTCCCGGTCGATGTCTGCCTCGCGGGTCGGGCGGCGCGTCGACATGGGGAGCGAAAGCAACGCCTTCAGCGATCGCCCGTGGCGCCGATCGCGCTTTGGGCCGAGGATCCGTTCCTTGTCGACCTCCGCCATGGCGACGAGGCGACCGAGAAGGTCCTGCTGGCTGAGCTTCCTCCCGAAGCGCGCTGTGAGCTCCGCTTGGAGACGGTCGAGGCGGCGCTTGTCCGCATCCCGCATCTTCACAGAGGTCGACACGGGATGCAAGTAGAACTCTCTACTAAATAGAGGTTTCTACCGAGGGGCCCCGCGCGCTCGTCGCGGACGCCGGAGCAGCGCCGGGAGAAACGTTGATGAGCGGGGCGGGGGCATTTGGCCCGCGGATGACCGCGACGATCTTTGGTCCGGGAATCGCAAGGGCTTGCGTGATGGCCGTGCTCCTCGCGGGGCTCGTTTTCGCGGGGCTCGCGCCGGGGGCGGTGGCGCCGTGTCATAGAGACGGGAACCCACTGGATTGTCCATCCGTCATTGTGGGTCCGCTCACGGTCTGGGCTGACGTTCACCTCGAGGAGGGCAGCGTCGAAGTCGGCGCAAGCGTCGGCCCATAGGCGACGATCAATTCGGGCGCGGCCGGTCGGTGGACGCGCCCCAGACCTCTTCTTTAAGTCCCCCCCGGAAACTCCCGGTCGCATGGCATTGGGTCCCGTGGAGATGGGCGAGATTCTCCTCTCGGGTGTCCTTTTCGGACTTGCCGCATGGCTGCTCTACCTCAAGTTCGACAGCCGGCTGAACCAGACGTTCGCGCTCTTTCTCGTCCTCCGGGGGCTCTATGGGATCTCCGTCGCGATGCGGCGGGCCGCCGAATCCGACGAAGGGCGATCCTTCTGGCTCGCGATCCAGGGCTATCAGGCCCTCGCGCTCGTGCCCGTGCTCGCGTATTTCGCGTATGTCTTCTTGCGGGGGGGCCGCGCAACGGCCGTTCGCGGGATGGCCGTCGCCCTGATCGGCGGCGTCGCCCTCGAGACAGTGTACTTCCTCGATCATTGTCTCGTGATCTGCAGCCACGCGGCAGGAAGCTTGTCCGTGGGCCCGCTCGGGCTTTTCTTCTATGCTGTGCCCCTCCTCTACGCGGCGGTGGGCCTCGTCTTTGCGATCCAATCGACGCGGCCCGTCGGCGCCTCGCGGTCCGACGCCTTCTACCTCGTGTCGTTGGGGTTCGTCCTCAATGCGCTCTTGGATTCGACGCTCGTCCTCCTTCCGCTCGCTTCCGATGGCGCGGCCTCGTACTTCTCGGGCTTCCCCAGCATGTGGTCCGCCGTGGCGGCCGTGGTGCTTCCCTACGGAGGCGCATTCGTCCTCGCCGTCGCCGCGCTCGTCGTTCATTCGCGGCCGCTGCCACAGGAAGCTCCGTACCGCAACCGGACCGGGCCGTCGTGGATCCTCGCCGCGCTCGCGGTCCTCACCGGGGCCACCACGGTCTCGGAGGCGCGCGTGGAGGTGCTCGACGCGGACCTTCGTCTCTTCCTCATCCTCGCCTGGAGAGCGGCGCTGGTCCTCCTCATCCTGTTCGCGCTCGTCCGGCGGCGGCTCTTCGACAACGACGCCGCCTTCCGGGGCGGCATCCACAAGGGGACGGTGGCGGCCGCGTTCCTCGTCATACTCTTTGCGGTATCTCAGATCGCGGAGAATTACGTGGATGCGCGGCTCGGCATCGTCATGGGGGGCCTCGTCGCGGGTCTCCTGTTCTTCGTCTCCTCGCGGATGGAATCCGTCGCGCACAGGGTCTCGAACGGACTCGTGCCCGTCGTGGACGACGATTCGCGGGTCGGCGCGAATCGGTTCGGGATCTACCGTGAGCAAGCCGAAATCGTGTGGGCCGACGGCGCCATGTCGCGACGGGAGCGCCTGCTCCTCGACCGGCTGCGGGAGCGGTTGGGGATCCCGCTGGAGGACGCCGCACGTCTCGAGCGCGAGGCGGCCTTGGCGGGGTACGGCGGGAACGCGACGAGGGCCCGCGTGCTCATCGCCAGGAATAAGTGGAACTAGCATGTTGGCCTCTGCGGCATTCCGGGGCGGATCGTGATGGACCACTTGGGTTCGGCGGGCGTTCGGGGCGCGGCGATCATCGGTGCACTCATCCTTCTTGCGACGCCTTCGATGGCGCCGTGCAACAAGGACGGGGATCCGTCGGATTGCCCGGCGATCCTGCCGCTGCCGGAGTTCGGGTCGTCCGCCTCCGCCTCGGCGGGCGGCGTCGCGGCGGTCGCCGAAGGGACAGCGTCCTCGAACCACAACGCGGCCGCGGCGCAGACGACCTCGTCGGGCGCGGGCGCATTCTCGTTCGAGACGTCGGACGGCCCGAACACCCTCCTCGTGATGCGCCCTGGACAGGAAGGACAGATGAACGTCGGCGTCTTCACGGATCCCGATTTCGACGGAGAAAACGCCACGGTCGACGTGGCCGTGACGTTCGGCGAGATCGACGGGGTCGTTTGGGAGGACGAGCCCGAGTGGGAGTTCGGCTTTACGCTCGGCGGCGCACCCGAATCCCGGACGTTCGAGTTCGCGATCGCGGACGACGCCTCGCCGGGCGTGCTCCTTGTCCCGTTCTCGCTTGCGGCGGACGCGCAGGAGGACGAGACCGAGATCGAGATCGTGATCGCCGAACCCGTGTCCACATCGAGTCCGGAGCTACGCGTAGCCCTCGGCTCGTTCCTCGGGGGCATCGCGGTGACCCTTGGCGTGATCTACGGCGGCATCCGGCGCATCTTCCGTTAGACCTTGCGCTTGCGCCTGCGCTCGCCCCCGGCAAGACGCTTATATATCCCCCGGAAGTTGCGACTCCGTGCAGTTTGCGCTCCGCCCCGAGCAAGAGGCGATCCGGCAGACGGTGCGGGAGTTCGCCGAAAAGCACGTGCGGCCCGCAGCGGCCGAGCTCGACCGGGAAAAGCGGTTCCCGCACGAGCACGTAAAGAGGATGGCCGACCTCGGGCTCCTCGGGATGATGGTGCCGCCCGAGCACGGCGGCGCCGGGACGGACACGGTGAGCTATGCGATCGCGATCGAGGAGATCGCGCGCTTCTGCGCCGCGACCGCGGTCGTCGCGAGCGTCAACAACTCGCTCTACTGCTGGCCGGTCGAGACCTACGGCTCGGAGGCCCAGAAACGACGCTGGCTCGACCCCTTCGCGCGCGGCGAGCGGCTGGGCGCCTACGCACTCTCCGAGCCCGAGGCCGGCTCCGACCCCGCGTCGATGTCGACGACCGCGACGCGGAAGGGCCACGGATACGTCCTTACGGGCAAGAAGAACTTCATCACGAACGGCGGGGCGGCGGACGGCTACATCGTCTTCGCGAAGACGGATCCCCCGAAGAAACACAAGGGGATCACCGCCTTCCTGGTCGAGAAGGGCACTCCCGGCTTCGAGATCTCGCCGCCGGAGCACAAGATGGGGATCCGGGCCGCGCATTCGACGCAGCTCTTCTTTACGGGATGCGAGGTCTCGGAGGACCAGCGGTTGGGGCCCGAAGGGGAGGGCTTCAAGATCGCGATGAAGACGCTCGACGGAGGCCGGATCGGGATCGCGGCGCAGGCGGTCGGCATCGCGCGGGGCTGCCTCGAGGAATCGCTCCACTACGCGAAAGAACGGAAGCAGTTCGGGAAGCCCATCGGGTCCTTCCAGATGATCCAGCAGAAGGTCGCGGACATGGCGACCGAGGTCGACGCGGCGCGGCTCCTTCTGTGGCGTGCGGCGGCCCGGAAGGACCGCGGCGGGCCGTACGGCATCGAGGCGTCGATGGCGAAGCTCTACGCCTCGACGGTCGCGATGAAGGCCGCGATCCAAGCCGTGCAGATATTCGGCGGCTCCGGATACACGACCGACCATCCCGTAGAGCGTTACATGCGGGACGCAAAGATCACCGAGATCTACGAAGGGACGTCCGAAGTGCAGCACCTTGTGATCGCGCGGAACCTGCTGCGCGACGTTCTGGGATGAGCTTCGCGGAATGAGCGGCTGCCGCCGCGGAATGAACTTCGCGGTATGGCAACGAAGGTCGGCCCGCCGGCCATTCCGCACGCGAGGCGTGCTCATTCCGGTGCCGAAGGCGCCTCATCCCGCGCGCGAAGCGCGCTCGTCCCGGGAGCGGCCGCGGCGGGGCCGGGTGCATGGCGCGCGAGGTACTCGTCCACCGCCTGCTCGATCGCCTCGCTGATGCTCACGCCTTCGGTGATCTTCAGCTCATGCAGGCGCACATGTTGCTCGGAAGGGATGCGGACCTTGACTTCCTTGAGCTTCTTCGCCTCCGTCACGAGGCACCTCCCTGCCACCCGGTCCGGACAGCCACTTTCGTCGCGTTTAACGGTTGCGGAAGGTGAACTCCCGCTCCAAAACGCCCGTCTTCTTATGCGGAGGCTTCGGCGTTTTGGAGGATCGGCGGCTCGGGGAACCCACCGAATGGATGACGGCATGGAGAGAACGGTCGAGGAGGAGTCAACGCAAGCTAAACGTTGGCGGGATCTCCCAGACCGAAGGTCTTGGAGCGTGGGGATGGGCCCAACCGGATTCGAACCGGTGATCTTCGCCTTGTAAGGGCAACGTCATAACCACTAGACCATGGGCCCGACGCGGCGACGGCCGGACTTCCGCTTAACCCTTCCGGAGGACCGCGTCCTCGCGCCGACGACGAGGACCGAGCGACGCGCGCAGGCCGGCCTGTGAGCGGATGCGGCCCGAGGGCGAGGAGCGCGACCCAACCATCGGGACGCAGACGCCACAGGCCGCCCGAGCACGGCCCTAGGGCGCCGCTTCGCTGCGCCCTGGGCCTCGCGCGCAGCGGCGCGCTCGGAGCGAGGTCCGAGGAGGAGGGTCACGGCCTCCAATACGGCTGCCCCTCGGACACGGCCCAGTTGTCGGCAAGGAACAGCGCGTCGCGGCTCGTCGGCCGGCAATCCCCGTCCCAGTCGACGTAGAACCCGCGCATCTCCGCGTGCGGTTCCTGCCCGAGGTCCTGCCCGTGGCCGTTCACGAACCCCCAGCAGCCCGGTAGCCCTGACGGAAGCGTGAGGTTCACCGTGACCCGCGCGTCCTCCTGCGATTCGTAGCCGCCGGAGCGCGACGAGTCGACCCATACGCCCCGCGTCTCCCATCCGGGCACCGGCGTCGTCGAGCCGTCTTCTGCGAGGAAGCCCGCGGTCTCGGTCGGTAGCGCGGCCGGGACGAACCCGTCGTCGAGCATCGAGACGAGGAGGTTCGCGACCGCGACCGCAAGCAGGCTCGAGGCGCTGTTCGTCTCCTCGTAGTGGTCGTTGTCCCCGCAGCGGTCCCGCCCGTGGCCGACCGTGTCCGGGTAGATCGTCGCAAGCTCGTAGTCGTCCGCCGGCACGATGTAGCCCAACTCGTCGTTTGCAAGTCCCAGAAGGAGGACCGCCTCGGCGTCCGCGTGGTCGAGGATTGCGGGCTCCTTGGGGTAGCTCGGCCGGGCCGCGAGGACCCGGGCGAAGCCCGCCGTGCGGTTGCCGTTGTCCGTGGGGTTCGGCTTGCCTTCGCGTTCGGCGTTGAACGCGAGCTTCCACGGATCGAAGGCGAAGCAGGTGGGCTGGGTCGCGAC
>JBQTJL010000133.1:0-6869 GCA_052387135.1 Methanobacteriota archaeon
GAACGCTTTCGTAAGATCCGAGTCGGGGGCACGCGCGACATGCACCCACGCCGCTTGGTCCAAGAGCGCGCGCACGTGGCTTGGCCCCTTGTGGCTGATCCGGTGAAGGTCCCGCAGGGAGTCGCCGCTTTGGACGTGCTCGGGATCCAGACCAAGAAACGCCACGACGTGGTCTGCCGACGGGAAGCGGTCCGGCGTCCCGAGGGCTGCATAGTACGCGAGGCTCACGAGGGGACCAAAACCCGGGATCGAACGCAACCGGCGCACGGGAGCCAGTGTCTTTCCCTCGCTCTCGACGACACGGTCCAGCGCGCGGACGTGCTTGTTTGAGAGCGCGATGCGTTCGAACGCGGGCTTAAGGAACGGGAACCGGGCGGCGGCAGCCGCCTCGGCATCTCCTTCACCGTCGTCCGTCGTCGTCCGTTCCGCGTCGTGGATGCGGCGTCCGTGTCCCCAACGTTGCAAGGTGTGCTTGACGAACGCTTGGTCGGCCGTCTTTAGCTGCGCGACCCGGACCCGGGTCCCCACCAGGTCCCGCAAGCGGCGGATCTCGACCGGCGGGATCCAGACTTCCCTGAGCTCCCCGCTCAAATGCCTCCGGCCCAGCCTGCGCGCGTCCTCGCGGTCGTTCTTTCGCTGACCCGCCTCACGCTTGGGCGGCCGGAACGCCCGCACGCGGTTCCCGAGCGGCCCCAACACGTCAAACACGAACTCGTGCCGCCCACACGCCTCTACAAGGACCGGAAGGTCCGGGAACCGACCTGCAAAGGCCCGCAGGGACGCCTCCGTCCGCTCGACCTTCCCCTCCTCGACGATATGGTTCCCCAAGAACCGGGCAAACGAGATCGACCGCTCATGCACGTCCATCGCGACGAAAGACCCCATGCTCGACACTCACCGGCACCCCCCAACCACCGGGAGCACCGAAAACCCGAACATCACCTCTCGCCCTTCCGTCAGGTCATATTGCGCGCGAACGCGTCCTCGATCACGCGCATCGCCTCGTCCGACGGGATCCCGAGGACGTCGCGGAGCGCGACGAGGTAATCGCGCTCGGACCGCGCGAACGTCCGGTCGACGGTGAGGATGTCGACGCCGATCCGGAACGCCTCGAGGCGTCGTCTCGGTGGAAGCGCCTTCGCGCAGGATTCCAGGAATCCGCGGCTCCCTTCGCCTTCGAGCGCCAAGAGCGCGCGGCCGAACAGCGCCTCAATCCGGCGGTCCGGAAGGTCCGCAAGGTCCGGGTACCGGATGAAGCTCTCGCGGATCCGGCGCCGCTCGGCGTGGTCCTCGCGCCCGTCGGCCCACGCGGCGCCGACCACGATCCCCACGAACGCTTCCGTCTCGTCGAGCTTCATGGCTCCAAGAACCCGACGGCAGGGGTTCATGGTTCGGTCTGTGGGAATCCCCTTAATCCGCGATGACCGCGGCCACGCGGCCTTCGACATAATCGCGCTCCGCCAATTTTACTCGAAGGTGGTCCCCGAGCCGGAACCGGACGACCTTGAACTCTTCCGAATCGCGGTCGCCGACCTTCAGCGCGTCGATGAACCGTTCGAGGAGATCCGGCCGCTCCATCGTGCCGAGGAACATGATCGAGCCGTGCTCGTCGACCTGCCACGGGCCGCCTCCGATGTCCGCGGAGCCGACGCGCGCCTCGAGCCCGTGCGGAAGCGACAGGAACAGGCCGCCCTTCGTGAGGCCGTTCACGAGCCCGTCGTGGACTCCCTGCCATTCGGGCCTCCTCGAGAGGAAGGTCATCGCCGCGTCGACGACGCCGCGTTCGAGCTCCTCCGCGGCCTGCGACTGTTCCGTACAGTGGTTCGAGAGCTCCTCGAGGTCTTGGAGCGAGTGGGGCGGGACGCCTTCGGCGCCCCTCAAGAGCCAGCGCAACTGGCGGTGCACCAGGAGGTCCGCATATCGGCGGATCGGGCTCGTGAAGTGGCAGTAGCAGGCCGAACCCAACCCGAAGTGGCCGAGGTTCCGCGGCGTGTAGAACGCGCGCCCCATCGCGCCGAGCATCTTCACGTAGACGAGGCCCCGCAGGCGCTCGTCGCCGATCCCCTCGAGGTCCGCGAGCGCGTTCCGGAACGGCGCAAGGTACGCCTCTTGTTCGGCTTCCGACAATTGCGCGAGGCCCTTGAGAACGGGTGCGGGCGCCGCCGCCTCCGCGCCCTCTTCTTGTCCCTCTTCGGCGCCGCCCTCCTCTTCCTTCGGAAGGATGAACCCGCCGCCTACGAGCTGGATCCTGCCTTGCTTCAGTTGATCCAGGATGCTCACTCCCTCCTCCTCTCCCGTCTCCTCCTTTCCGGGGGCGGGAAGTTCGATCCGGAACGGGAGCCCGACGACCGCGGCCTGCGTGTTCAACGTCTCGACGCCGGCCCGGTCCGGCAACGGATGGCAACGATACGGGACCGGGATCCCCGCGCCCGTGAGGATCCGAGCGACCGCCTCGTTTGCCGCGACCATGAAGACCTCGATCATCTTCGTCGCGCGCGTCCCGTGCTTTACGAGGTTCCGGACCTCGTTGCCTTCGAGGATCACCTTGCGTTCGCCCGTGTCGAGCGCCAACCCCTTCCGTTGCCCGCCGAGGAGGCGCGCGAAGCGTTCCATTCCGGCAAACGGCTCTTCGCCGGCCCCGATCGCCGCGTCCACTTGGGCGTAATGCTTGTTCTCGGTGACCCGGATGACGCTTTCCGTCACTTCCTCCCGTAGAAGTGCGCCGTCGCGGGCGTACGTAAGGACGCACGTCATCGCGAGCCGGTCGCGGCCGGCGCGGAGCGAGCAGAGGTCCTCGGAGAGCCGCCGGGGAAGCATCGGAAGGACGCCGGTCGGAAGGTAGACCGACGTCGCGCGCGTCCGCGCGTGGTCGTCCAGCACGCTTGCCTTCTCCACGTAGTGCGAGACGTCCGCGATGTGCACGTAGAGCTGGAACCCGTCCTTCATCTCGATCACGGCGACCGCGTCGTCGAAGTCCTTGGCGTCGACCGGGTCGATCGTGTAGCATGCGATCGAACGGAGGTCCCGCCTCGTCGCGAGCCATTCGGGGGGGAAGTCGTCCGGGAACGGCGCCGTCTCGCGGACGGCCCGCTCGGGCGTCTCCCACGAGAAGTCGGGGTTCGCAAGGACCTTGCGGCGCGCGACGTGCTCGATCGCCTCCTCGACGGTCACGAGGCCAAGATCGACCGCGAGCTCGACGAAGGACGACGAGACGCTGATGCGGCGCGCGCCCGTCCAGTCGGTCGCGAGCCATTTCGCGAACTGGAACAGCTGGAAGCCGTCGATCGTGTGCGTCTTCGTCCCGCCGAGACCCACGTGGCCGCGGAACCGGTCGTGGAGCACGAAATCGAGCATCACGTCCCTGAGGAAGGCGAGGTTCTCCTCGTCGGCCGCGTCGAGTCCGGCTTCGGCACGCGGCACGCCACGGTAGACGATCCGGGCCTCGGCCTCGCCCTCGACGAAGATCTCGTCTTTCGCGACGAGCTTCTTCCGCAGGCGATGCAGCCCCTCCATGTGGCGCGCGATCCCGTGGTATTCCTCGCGCGAGAGCGGCCGCCACCGTTCCTCCTTCGTGGGCAGGCGCTCAAAGTAGCCGACGCCCTCCCGTGCGGAGCGGGCGAGGAGGTCGCGGACCTTCTGCACCATCGCGGAATCCGGCCGCGTCGTCTCGAACGCCATCCGTGCAAGTTCCTCGGGCGAGAACGATTCGGTCCCCGGCGGCACCGCGAGCCACGCCTTCCGTTCTTCGAGCTCGACGTCCTTCAGCGCCCGCACGTGGCTCCGGCCCGTTGCGTCGTTCTCGCGGATGAACTGCTTCAACCGCGCGGCGAGGTCCTCCTCCTCGATTTCGCCCTGGATCCGCGAGGCGAGCACGCGCTTCGTGAGCTGATCGGCCCGGATCTCCTGCTTGCCCTTCAGCGTGTAGAGGACCACGTAGTAGGTCTTCTTCTTCGTGAGGCGGTCGAGGTAGATCCCGAGGTTCTCGGGGGGTTTGAGGCCGAAGAGGCCGGCCTTGAACTCGACCACGTCGCCGGGTTTCACGGCGGGAAGACGCCGTTCGCCTTATTTCTCGTCTCCGGAGACGACCTCGACCTCGTCCCCCGTGAGCCGGAACACGACGCTCGCCTCGTTGTTCGCCGCGTCCACCTCGACGATGCTTGCGTCGAGGTTCGTCGACGAAACGAGCTCGTAGACGCCGTCCGGAACGCCGGAGAGGTCGACGTACATGTCGTCGAGTCCCGAGGGGTAGAGGTCGTACCAGTTCGAGTCAAGATGCATGAAGAGGTCGCCGAACTCGGCCGGGTCCTGGCCCCAGACCAAACCGAGGACCGCGAACGCGGGGTAGAAGCAGGTCCCCGGATAGTTCGCGGGGGCCGTGTACGGGAGGCCGAGGGCGATGAGCCCGCTGTCTACGAGACAGACCCCTCCTTTGTGGCCTTCGTTCACGAATTCCCCTCGCGACTTCGTCGCAAGATCGTACTCGTAGACGGCGAAGTGGTTCAGGCCTTCGTAGTGGAAGTGCGAGTGCGTCGGGTGGAACGTCGCGGGCCCCGCGTCGACGTCGCGGAAGGAGCCGTCCGAACTCCAGATCCGCTGGACGTGCTTGCCCTGCGCCGCGACCGCCTTCGCGCCTTCCTCGCGCATGAGGTAGACCTCGAGCGGGCCCTCGCCGACGTTTCCTACGCGGTTCGCGAACCGGAGGCACCGGCGGGCGCCGCCTTCGGCGACCTCGTACGGGTTGCATCCCTTGGCGCGGGTCGGCGAAAGGACCGCGTCGAACCCGTCCTCGGACGGGCGCTCGATGTAGAGGTCGTTCGGAGGCAGCACGACGAGGTCGGGAAGGATCTCGTGGACCGGCGTCGCTTTGGGGCGCGCCTCGGTCTCGACGATCCCCTCGTATGCGCCCTCGCCTTGGTATGCGATGACGAGCGCCACGTAGTCTCCCGGCGGAGCCCGTTCGAGGAGGACGGTCTGACCGATGCCGCCGGACCCTTCGGCGACGATCTCGCCCGATGCATCGTAGAGTAGGAGGCGGTTCCACCGCCACTCGCGCGCCTGATGCTCCCAGAGGATCGAGACCTCGAGGCCCCCCTCGTGCGTCTCCCAGTAGTCCGCGGGGACGTCGTACGTGAAGGGGATCCGTTCGCAGTTGGCCTTGCCGCAGTCCACCGTGAAATCGCAATTCGTGACGAGGCAGAGCGGCGTCCATTCCGGCCCGCCTTCCTCCGCATGAAGGACCGAGCCGAGCCATCGTCCCGGCGCCTCGCCCACGGCGACCGCGGGCGCAAACGACACGAGCGGGACCCCGGAGAGGAGGCTCGAGGGCTCGACGTCCTCGCCGGCGCTGATGCAGCCGGCGAACGCGGACGCAAGGAGCAAGAGAGCAAGGGGCAAGCCGGGGACGCTGCGTGCCTTCATGCCGGATCCCGAGCCTCACGAAACCCTTCCGGGGTCTTAAAAGGGCGCTGTGAGGATATCGCTAGAACTGCCCCGTCGACCGCTCCCGTTTCGTCCCGTTCTTCAGATCGGCCGGCACCTTGACGCCCGCCTTCTCGCAGATCGCCCAGAACTCCTTCGCAGTGACCCCCTTGTGGTTCTCGTCCCAGTCGCGGTAGGCGTCGATGTATCGCCGGACCTCGCCCTTCGTCTTCCGCTCGGTGTGCGTCTTCACCTCGTTCACGATCGCGCGCACCTGCTCCTCGGTCGCCCGGATCCCCTGCTCCTCGAGGCGCGCGACCACCGCCCGCGCGCCCGTGTGCTTTCCGAAGACGAACCGTCGGGTGCGCTTCAGCGTCTCGACCTGGATCGGCTCGTAGGTCGCCGTGTGCTTGATGACTCCGTCCGTGTGGATCCCGGACTCGTGGGTGAACGCGTTGTAGCCGACGATCGGCTTCGTGATCGAAAGCGGCACGCCGGAGAGCTCCTCGACGCGCTTCGAGGCCTCGAAGATCTTCTCGACCTTGATCCCGGTCTTGTGGCCGTAGAGGAGCTCGAGCGCCATCACGACCTCCTCGAACGGCGCGTTCCCCGCGCGCTCGCCCAAGCCCCCGAACGTCGTGTTGACGAGCGGCACGCCCTCCTCGATCGCGGCAAGCGAGTTCGCGGTCGCCATCCCGAAGTCGTTGTGGACGTGCACGCCCTCCATCACCTCGGGCGGCGCCCCGATCGCGCGACGCGCTTCGCGGATCCACCACTTGAACGCGTGCGGCGTCATCACGCCGACCGTGTCGCACCAGAGGAACCGGTCGCAGCCCGCCTCGACCGCCGCTTTGTAGAGCCGCCCCACGAACGGAAGGTCCGCCCGCACGGTGTCCTCGGTGACGAAGGTGACCTTGAGGCCGTGCTCCTTCGCGTACGTCACGGAGTCGACGGCGGCCGCGACGACGGCGTCCGGCGACATCTTCAACTTGTACTTCATGTGGACGTTCGACGCCGCGATGAACGGCGAGACCTCCTCGGCGTCCGCCTTGAGGCAGGCGTCGATGTCGGAGCGGACCGTCCGGCAGGCCGCGAGGACGGTCGCGTTCCGGAGGCCCTCCTTCGCGATCGCCTTCACGGAGGCGAGCTCGCGGTCCGAGACCGCCGGGATCCCGCAGTTCAGGACGTCCATGCCCATGTCGTCAAAGAGTTTCGCAAGCTCGACCTTCTCTTCGAGCGTGAAGTAGACGCCGGGGGTCTGCTCGCCGTCGCGGAGCGTCTCGTCCCAGAACACGACCTTCCCGGGGAGGCTGCGGCGCAGGTCCGCCTCGACGTTGTAGTTGTGGACGAGCGGCTCGTCGGGCATCGGCTACGGAAGCGGCGCCCGCCCCCTTAAAGCTTCACGGCACGGCGCACGTGCCGCCGGTCCACTTGGCGACGGAGCCGGGGTC
>JBQTJL010000134.1:0-12321 GCA_052387135.1 Methanobacteriota archaeon
CCTCCTCATCGTCGGCGTCGCCGTGATGAACAACTCCGACCGGATGCCGCGCCGCGACACCGTCGAGCACGAGCATCACGAGGTCGTGGACGAGCACCACCACCACTGAAGGTCCGGACCCCTCGGAAAAGCGCACGAATCGTGCGCCCGCCCCCCGAGGCCCCGCCTCCCGGTTTCTTATAGGCCACCCGCGAGAACGCGCCTGCATGCAGCCGGCGTCGGGGTCGCCCGGGGGGGCGCGCGGCCGCGCTCTCGGTGCCGGCGGCGCCCCGGGAGTGGTGTGGGTCACACTGGGGATCGGCGGCCCCGACGTCGTCCAGGGCGTCGTCGACCTCACCCTCGTCGCCCTCCCGGCCTTCGCGGGGATCGCCGCGCTCCTTGCCTCCCGCGCGCAGGAGTCCGCGGGCTCCCGCCGCGCATGGGCGCTCCTCGGGGCCGCATGCGTCTCGTGGGCGGCCGGCGGCGCCGTATGGGCCTACTACGAACTCGTGCTCGGCGTCGACGTGCCCTTCCCGTCGGCGGCCGACGTGGGCTACCTCGCCTTCATCCCGCTCGCGGCGGCGGCGCTCGTCCTCCTCCCCGGCGCGCCGGACCGCGCCGCCGGACGGGGGCGCGTCCTCCTCGACGGACTCACGCTCGCCTGCTCCGTCCTCATCGTGAGCTGGGCGTTCGTGCTCGGGCCCGCCTACCGGGCCGAGTCCGCGTCCGTCCTTTCGAAGGCGATCGGGCTCGCCTATCCGGCCGGCGACGTGGTCCTTGCGACGGTGGCGCTCTTTGCGATCCATCGCTCCGCCGGCGCCGCCCGCGAGACCTCGTTCCTTCTCTGCCTCGGGCTTCTCGCCCTCGCGGTCGCGGACTCGGCGTTCGCGGTCCTTACGCTGCAGGGCGGCTACGCGACCGGCACCCTCGTCGACGCCGGATGGGTGTTCGGGTTCCTGCTCGTTTCCGCGGCCGCGATCCGCGGCGGGCGCACGCCGACCCCGGGCACCGCGCCGTCGCGGGCCTCGAACCGCTACTCGTCCCTCGTCCCCGTCGTGACGGTCCTCGCCCCGGTCGGCATCGTCCTCTTCCTCTACCTTCGGGACCGCGCGATCGAGCCGGTGCTCCTCGGCCTCGCCTTCCTCCTCTTCGTCGTGATCCTCGTCCGGCAGGTGCTCGCGATCGACGAGCTCCACGGCGCCCATTCCCGGCTCCGCGACCTCGAACGGGCCCGGGTCCTCCTGTTCAACAGCGTGGTCCACGACGTAGGGGCGCCGCTTACGACGATCGCGCTCCAGGCCCGCATGCTCTCCCACGAGTCGGCGCCCCCGGAGCGGTCGATCGGGATCCTGCGGAGGAACGTCGACCGCCTCGAGCGCCTCATGGGCGACATCCGGGACCTCGGGCACCTCGAGGACGGACGCCTCGCGATCCTTCCGGCGCCGGTCTCGGTGGTCCCCGCCGTCGCCGAGGTCGTCGAGGGTTTCCATGCGGCGGCCGAGCGGGCGCGGATCCGCCTCGACTTTGCGCCGGGCCGCGACGCGACCGTCCTCGCCGACCCCGGCCGGTTCCATCAGGTCGTCGCAAACCTCGTCGGAAACGCCGTGAAGTTCACTCCGAAGGGCGGGACCGTCCGCATCGAGGCGGGCGCCGATACGACCGTCGCCCTCGTGCGCGTGTCCGACACCGGCCCCGGTCTCTCCCGCGACCAGATGGCGCGCCTGTTCCGCCCGTTCTCGCGCGTGCACGAGCGAGGACCGGACGGCCCGCCCGGCTCCGGGCTCGGGCTCTACATCGCGCAGGGGATCGTCGAGCGGCACGGCGGACGGATCCGCGCGGAGAGCGACGGTCCGGGGCGGGGCGCGACCTTCACGATCGAGCTGCCGCTCGTTCCCCAGCCCGTTCAGCGCCGCGCGTAGGCGTGCGTGTCGCCCCACGCGCCGATCTCGACCCATTCCGCAAGGAAGGCCCGCGGGAGCGCCGGGTCCGCGTGCGGATCCAGGAGGACCACGAGCCCGGGCTCCCTCGAAAGGTCCCGTTCGCGCACATCGGCATCATAGAAGAATCCGGGGTGGTACGTCGCGTCCCGGCTCGTCACGGCCCGATACCCGGCGCGCGCTTCCCACGAGCCGGTGACGACGAGCGGCGTGCCCCAGGAGGAAAGGTCGCGCCACGCGGCCTGGTCGTCCTCGTCGTAGAGCCGGTACCACGGGGCGGTCGTCGCGCCCGCGGGGACCGAGAGCGCGAGGACGATGGCGATCGCGCCCGCGACGGCGAACAAGTCGGCGCCGGGGCGCGTCGAGAGCCGGGCGAGCACGCCGTCCACGAAGACGCCCGAAAGGAGCGCCACGCCGACCGAGAGGAAGGCCACCGTCCGATGCGGCAGGAACCACAGGTCGAACCAGTCGACGAGCACGATCGGGAGGAGCGTCAGGGTGTACACGACCGAAAGGAGGGCGAACCGGCTCCGTCGGACCCGGGCGGCCGCGAGGCTCCCGATCCCGAAAAGGAGCGCGGGGATCGTGAGCATCGAGACCAAGTCCACGTAAGCGGGGAGCGGCGAAAGCGACGCGGGGTCGGCGAGGATCTCGGCCGCCCGCCGGGCCGCGGCGGAGGCAAGCCCGATGCCGGGGAGCCCGCCGGGGAGGATCGCGAGCACGGTGACGAACGCCGCGCCGCCCGCCGCCGACACGGCCGCGACGCGTCGACCCGGGAGGGGCGCCGCCACGAGGAGGAACACGCAGAACGCGGGGAGCAGCATCGCGACGAACCACGGATGCACGAAGAGCGCCGCGGCGAGGACCCCGCCGAGCTTCGCGAGGGCACGCCGTCCCCCCTCGGTCGCGTCCAAGAACCATCCGAGGACGAACGGGAGGAGCGCGAGGTCGAGCGCCGTCGGGAAGAGGAGGTTCGTGCGGAACACGTTCTCCGGCATCACGGCGACGAGGAGGGCCGCCGTATACGCGGCGGCCGGATGGAGGAAGCGCCGACCGAAGAGATACACGCCCAAGGCTTGGGCGACCCCGAGGAACGGCGGGGCGAACCGGGCGAACCCGTAGAACGCCTCCGGTCCGGCGAGCGCGAACGGCAGAAGGAGGATCGAGAACCCGGGCGGGTATCCGTCCGAGAAGCCCTTCCCCTGGAGGAGGTCCCACGTCCGTTCCATGTGGAGGTATGGGTCCTCGGCACCGATCACGGGCGAGGACAGCGGCTCGCGCATCCGCACGGCGAACGCGAGGAAGAGCAGGGCCCCGAGGAGGAGCCGTTCGAGGAACGTCCAGCGCTCGGTCGTGGCCCTACCCCCGCACGGGCCGGGGGACCGGCGCCGGCGGGCGCTCCGGCGTGAACGTCACGTAGGCCTTGTACGCATAGACCGGCGCCGCAAGGAAGATCAGAGAATAGTACACGAGCCAGAGGAGGAGAAGGACGCGGGTCGGGTCGAGGCCTCCATCCAGGCGCCCCACGATCCCCGTGTTCCAGGCGACGCCGACCGAGAACGCAAGGAGCACGACGGCCATCGTGCTCTCGAACTTCGTAAGGTCCACCGAGCGCGCGATCGCCTCGCGGGACCCGATCCGCTCGTCCGGCGCCTTCGGGGTCCGCACGAACGCGATCCGGTACCCGAACAGGGCCTTGAAGGCGGCCATCATGTTGTTGAACTTGATCGAGAACCACATCCCGAGGACCCGGAGCGTCCCGAGGAAGGAAAGGTCCATGCTCCGTCGGAGCGCCATGTGGAGGCGCGTCACGCCGTCGACGAGGAGGAAGAGCGGCACGAGCCCCAAGAGCCAGATCTCGCGCTGGTCGTACGTCACGACGCCGAACCCGAGGAGGTCGCCCGCGGCGATCACGAGGAGGATCGAGGAGATCCCGACGACGAAGATCCCGTCGAACCAGTGGACGCTCCCCACGAGGAAGTCGAACTTCTGGCGCGCCGAGAGCCGGGACCAGAGGAACTTCCGGAAGTGCCCTTTGAGGATCTGGATGCCGCCGAACGCCCACCGATAGTGCTGCTTCTTGTACGCCTCGAACGTCGCCGGGATCAGGCCGTGCCCGTAGCTCCGGTTGATGTACAGCGACTCGTAGCCCCGCTCGAGGACCCGGAACGAAAGCTCGGCGTCCTCGGCGACGTACGCCTCGCCCCAGCCCCCGATCTCCTCGAGGACCTTCCGGCGCACGATCCCCATCGTGCCGCAGAAGATGATCGCGTTCTCTTCGTTCCGCGAAGGAAGGACGGCCCGGTAGAAGTACGAGTCCGCGTAGAAGTACTGCTCCGTGAGGAACGACTGGTGGATGTTGCGGTAGTCCTGCGGCGTCTGGACGAAGCCGACGCGGGGGTCGATGAAGTAGCCCACGGTCTCGCGGAGGTACTCGGGCCGCACCTGGTAGTCCGCGTCGATCACCGCGATGAAGTCGACGTCGGCCGGCGTCTGTCGAAGCCCTTCGTTCAGCGCCCCGGCCTTGTACCCGCGCCGGTCGCGGCGGTGGATGTAGGAGACGCCGTGCGCCCGGCAGAATTCCTCGATCGGCCGTCGCAGCGTCTCGTCGGTGGAGTCATCGAGGACCATCACGAGGTACCGGTCCTTGGGGTAGTCGAGGGCGAGGGGGCTCTGCAGGGTCTCGGCGACCATCGCCGGGGGCTCGTTGTAGACCCCGACGTGGAACGCGACCTTCGGGAGGTAATACCGCGAGAAGCGGGCCCGGTCGTGCGTCCGTCGCCATCGGGTCCGGACCGAGACGTCGACCGCGTAGAACGTGTACACGACCACCATGAGGAGGCTTCCGGCCTCGGCGAGGAACAGCACGAGCGAAATCGGCATCGCCGACGCGGGGACCTGCGGCAGCGTCACGCCGAGCGCGTACGTGAGGTATCCCGAGACGACGGCAAGCAGCGCGACGTACGTGAGGAGCCCGTAGTACCGCCATTCGTAACGGACCACGCTCCATCCGACGAGGCCGCCGAGGACGATGCAGAAGAACTCGACGGCGGTGAACGAGTAGAAGGCCTCCACGTAGAGCAGTGGGTATTCGGGCCGACCGATCGCTTCCGGGTAGTTCGCCGTGACGTATCCGGCCGCGTAGATGAGGAGTCCGGCCGAGGCGCCGAGGAACGCGCCGCCCACCGCCCGGAGGCCGCGACGCACCATTCGGACCCCGCCCACGACGCCGGCGACGAGCGCGCCGAGGAACCCGCCCCAGAACGCGAACGAGCCGAGCGAGGTGGACACCGGCTCGGCGTTCGCAAAGAGCGCGTCGACCGCGGCGTCGCCGGAGGCCGCCGGGTTCGTGACGAGGAACGCGCCGAGCCACGCGAACACCGCGAGGAGGATCCCGACGAACGCGCCGCCGGAGAGCACGAGGAGCGCCCCGGCGAAGCCCGGCCCGCCGCCCGGCGCGCTCACGACCACACCTCGACGTCGCAGGCGGACCCCGGCGAACGGTGGCAGGCCACCTCGCGCGCGACGACGCGGCGGCCGAGGAGGCGTTCGAACGCCGCTTCGAGGAACCCCACCTCGAAGGGGCAACCGGTCTCCGGGCCGGGGCCCGTCTCGGACCGGCAGCCCCCGCAACGGTACAACCGGACGAGCGTGAGGTTCGGCAGGTTCCGGAGGATGCGGGGATCCGCCATGCCCGTTTCCGCGACGCGGTCGAGGAGCTCGTCGACGTCGGCCGCGCCGACCCTGGCGCCTACGACGCGGCCCCGCTCGAACTCGTCCTCCGGCGGGGCCCGAGACCCGCCGCGTGCCGTATCGTCCGCCGCGCGAAGCCCCGGCAGGTCGCGGGGACCCGTAAGGACGCGCCGTGACACGGCGGACGCGGCGGGGAGCGGGTTCGCGACGCCGAAGAGGGTCCCGCGAAGGAGGAGGACGAGGAACAGGATCGCAAGGGTCGCGAGGCCTCCCGTGATGAGGAAGATCGCGGCCCGGTAGTCGACCGGTACGCCGAAGAGCCGCCCCGCCTCTTCGCGGAGCGGCCCGGTAAGATACACGAGCCAGCCCCAGGCGTAGACGGTCGTGAGGACGAACTGCTCGAGGAGGTACCGCAGGACCGACGCGACCGTGTCGGGGGCGCTCATCCGATGTCTCCCGGGGGAACGTCTCCGGGCTCCTCGGCGCCGACCATGCGGAGCACGGCGGACACGACGCCTCCGGGCAAGGACCGGAACGCCGGCCAGGCCCGCTCGACGACCGCGTTCGCCTCGGCGACGATCCCGAAGAAGCCGCCGGTGAGCGTCGCCGCCGCGGTCGAGCCTCCGCCCCGCGCGATCGCCTCGCCCGACTCCCGCGAGCGTCCGGCGGCGTCGATCGCGTGGACGCGGTAGAAGATCGTCGCAAGGCCCCCGAACGGTCCGAGCTCCGCGACGAACCGGCCGCCGCCTTCGGGCTCCATCGGCATCGAGAGCCACGCGCCCGAGTTCACGCGGTAGAGCAGGGTCACGTCCGCAGGGATGCCGCCGTACGTGGCGACCGAGGCGACGAGCCGCACGCGGTCCGGTGGAACGGGCTCGGACCGGAGGCGGATCGACGGCGGCGACGGTTCGGCCGGATCCGCCCAGAGCGTCTGGAGCCGGGCGGCCGCCTCGGCAAATTCCGGCGCGGTCGCGGCCTCGGGGCCTTCGTGGCGACGGAGGAAGCCGCCGGGCGTCGGGCGGGCGCCGCGGTCGTCGCGGACGATCCGCAGCCAGGATTCGGCGAGCGCGTCGTCCGCGCCGCCGCCGGGGCCGTCCCGGTCGGAGGCGGACGCGTAGGCGTCGGCGACGAGGAGAGGTCGGCCGGCCGAGAGGCGGCCGTATTCGGCGAGGCGCCGGTCCCATTCTTCCGCCGATAGTCCCCAGACCCGGCTCCCGAAGAACCCGAGGCTCGGGGCGTTCGTATCGAAGCGGTCGACGTTCGTAAGCTCGTCGTTCACGATGCCTACGGGGTGGTGGGGGTCGGAGACCCGCAGGTCGCGGGCGACCTGCTCCACGAGCGTATACCAGTCCCGCACGTCTCCGCCGACCGGATCATCCTAGTCGAGGCCGTTCCCGATGCTCCACGCAAACACCACCGGGTGACGGGCGTAGCAGGTCGCGAGCCCGCGCACGTCCGACCGGAATTCGCGCCGCACCGCCGATTCGGAGGCCTCGAGCCCGCGGGGGCCGTCGACGCCGAGGACGACCTTCAGGTCGTCCGCGTCCGCCGCGTCGAGGAACCGCCGCCTCGACGCGCAGTCCGCGGACGTGTCCTCGATGCGCACGGTGTTTGCGCCGAGGACCTTGAAGAGCGCGAGGTCGGCGCGGAAACGGTCGGGGTCGTCGAGGAAGTCGACGGGCTTGCCGTCCGGCCCCACCGGGGCGTAGACGACGCCCTTCACTACGAAGGGCCGACCGCCCGCGATGAGGCCGTCGGCCCCGATCGCGACCGGCACGGGTTCATACACCGGCGGCGGCTCGAGCACGTTCTGCGGAGCCCGAAGGGGACCTACGCAGCCGGCGAGGGCCGGCACGACGGAAAGGAGGAGCGGGAGGAGGATCCGCATGGCACCCCCGCGAGACGGTGCTCTCCGCATCACGTTGTTTCTGGTGCAGCCGTCGAACCACGTCCCTCGACAGACATCGATTCTTAGACGGTCCACCGCGGAAGCCGCAGGAGCGCCACGACGCCGCCGATGATGCCGAGGATGCCGCCGATGACGGCCGCCGTGCCGCCGAAGGCAAGAAGGACGATGCTGAACGCGATCGCGAGGACGGAGCCCTCGGTCGTGCTACGCGCCATCGCGCGGTAGGAACACAGCAGGAACGCGCCGAAGACAAGGTCGATGACGAAGGTGAGGAGGGGTCCGCCCGCCCGTTCGGCGCCGAAGGTCCCGACGCGGCCGACGGCGTCGAAGGCGAAGGCGAGGACGCCGATCGCGACCGCTGCCCCGCCTCCGAGGAGGACCAAGACGCGTTCGGCGGGCTCGGCCTCCAGACGGTTCCAGGCCATTGTTCCGGGTCCGCCGGCCCACGTCATGAACCCTTCGCGCCTGCAACCGATCGGTCAGGCCTCGGGCGGGAGGTATCCCCATTTCCGAAGGAGGGGCTCGTCGTTCCCCCACCGGTCGCCGATGTCGGTGCGATACATCTGGTTCGGAAGGAACACGCCGCCGCCGGAGCGGTCGGAGAGCACAGAGTACGCCCGGCGTTTCGCCTCGTCCATCGAGTCTCCGGTCCCGGTCACGATGAGGGCGTAGCCGGATTCGTTTGCGGTGAGGAACCGGGACCGCTCGGCGTCCCACTTCACCTCGGCGAGCCGCACGTGGTCGATGCGGTCCTTCGTCACTCCGAAGACCGGAAGGTCGCGCGAATACCGGTCGTACTCGGGCTTCGACACGAACGGGAACGGAGGCACGGCGACGACCACGCCGAGGCTGTAGCGGCCGCCCACGCGGACGCTCGTCGCGGTGCCGTCCGCGAGCGTCTCGAGGAATTGCCCCATGGGCGTGCGGAACGCGTCCGCCTGGATCTGGGTCAGGGGATAGCCGAAGCGGCAGGTGAACTCGAGCGGCCACGCGCCCTGCTCGTTCACGATGCAGTTCACGTCGATGTATCCGCGGTAGTTCGCGCCGGCAAGATGCGCCTTCATCTTGGCCAGCACGGCCTGGAAGAGCCGGTGGCCCGGGTCGGGTTCCCAAAGGACCGAGGTCCCCATCTCGCCCGTGTTCGGGCCGAGGTTCCCCGTCATGTACTTCTTGTGCTCGAAGTTGATGCAGAGCGGGAGGACCCAATCGGTCCCGTTGAAGAACGCGCCGACCGCCATCTCGACGCCTTGCGCGAACTTCTGCAGCTGGAAGTCCGGCTTGTAGTTCTTGGGCCACTTGCGCTCGAAGTTCTCCATCATCTCGAGGAGGTCGGAGGAATCGCGGCGCTTCGCCGCGTATGCGAGCCCCTTGAAGTCCGCGGCGGGCCCATTCGGTTTCAAGACGTAGCGGCCTGGGTTCTCGGAGATCCACGCGCGCGCCGCGCCGAAGTCCTTGAAGTCCTGGAAATCGAGCGTCGGCACGCCGGATTCCCGGAGCGTCTGCTGGCCGAACGCCCGATCGTCCTCGAGCCGGTCGCCGAACTCGGACCCGCCGACGACCGCCTTCCCTTCTTTCCGGAGCCGGTCTTGGTGTTTTCCGTAGCCCAAGTCCTCGAAGACGACGACGTCCGCCCACGCGACGTCGTCCTCCCACCGGTCGGACTTTTCGACGACGCCGTCGCCCACGTCCTTGCAGTCGGTGTCGCGGATGAACATCTTCGCCTGATGGCCTTCCCGCTGGACCTGCCACGCAAGGTCGAGCGACAGGCCCCAGTCCCCCACGAACAGGAATCTCCGAGGCCGCTGGGTCTGCAGCGTCGGCGCGACCGGACCGTACACTTCGAGCGGCGTCGCCACGGGAAAAAGAACCGGAGTCAACTATAAAAGCGAATCGAGAGACCCGACAGCGACCACAACGCCGCGACGAGGATCCACCAGGACCATCCGCCGCGGTCCGCGGACGAAAGCCACCCGGGCCGCTCACGACGCGCCTTCGTGCGAAGGTCGCCCTTCCGCCGGAATCGGGCGAGGCTCGCAAGTCCCAAGGCCGTGAACGCCGCCGCCGAGCCTGCGACGAGCGCCGCGACGACGACCGCCACGGTCGGCGCGCTCCACCACGCCCGGGCCGCCGCAACGAGGATCGCCGAAAGGAGCGGGAAGACGATCCAGAAACGGATGCGGTCGCGGCGCCACAAGGCCTCGACCCACGGCGGGTTCGACCCGCCCCGGAAGTCGATCTCGAGGTATCCGTGCAGCTCGCGTTCGACGCGCAGCTGGCGGCCGTGCGCCTTCGCCGCCGCCAGGAACAGCGCCGCACCGGTCGCCACGCCCCAGAGCCGGGGGTCCACGCCCACCCATGGCCGAGGCCCCCCTTCACGCTTGCGGGAACGCTTCGCGGGAAGGCTTCCTCTCGAATCGTTCTGGCTGCGGAAAGATTCATCGTGGCCGGCCTCGCCGGCACCCGGGCCCTCAAGCTTGCGGACGAGTCGATGGCGGTCGCGCCACCGGGCCCCGGAAGCCTTATGCGACCCGGTCCACGAGGTCTTTTTGGAGTCGAGAACTTGCCGCGACGTCCTTGGCCCTTGCGGTTCGCCGGGCCGCTGTTCCTTGCCACAGCGGTCCTCGTCCCGCTCGCCGCCTCGCACTTCCTCTCCCCGATGATCTGCACGACGACCGGTAGCGCGACCGTCTGCTCGGACAAGGACGACTATCGCCCGGAGGAGACCGTCCACCTTGCCGGCGACGGCTTCCCGGCCGATACGTCGTTTTGGATCCGCGTGACGCGGCCGGACGGCTCGCAGGTCACCGGGGACGGCACGTTCCGGCCCTACCCCACGGACTACGACCGGGCGGTATCCGACGCGGACGGCCGCTTCGAGTTCGACTACATCCTCGACGGGATCCTCGGCGAGTATCTTGTCGAGGTGGTCGAGGAGGATGGCACGGTCCTTGCGACGCACCGGTTCACGGACGCGCCGCCGAAGGCGGACCTCGACCAGTGCCGGAACGGCGCCACGGGCTCGCCGCAACCCTGCGATTGGGTGAACGGGAACGCCGGCGCGAGCAACGCGCACTACGCCGAGGGCCTGTCCATCCCGTACCGCGTCGTGATGACGAACCTCGCCATCGGGGCCCATAACCTCACGATCGAGTACGACATCCGGCACAGCAGCCGGAACGCGATCGACTACATCACGACGAACAACCGCATCGCCGAGAACACGAACCCGTGCCTCGACAGCAACGTGACGGACGTGGCGCCGTGCGTCGAGGGCGCAAACGCCACGATCCCCGCGCCCGCCGGAACGATCCCCGCGGCGAGCTTCGCGAACCTCTCCGCCGGCGAGAAGGTGGTCCGCATCTTCAATGGCAACCTCACGGGCATGTTCTACAAAAGCCAGGGGAGCCTCGTCGGGGCCCAATCGTCGACCCGCATTACGTTCAACTTCACGGCGAGCCAGCAGACCGTCGTCATCGCCTGGGGCGGCCACATCGGATCGTCCGCCGACTGGGGGGCCGGGAACTCGGCGGGCGGGATCAGCGGTTCGCCCTACCACAGCCGCCTCGTCGCGCTCGACGGGGTCGGCCAAGGCAACCAAGACCGCTCGCTCTCCGCGGACGCCGTGACGGCCGTCCAGTCAGGCTCGCTCACGGTCGTGAAGACGGTCACGAACGACGACGGCGGCACGAGGGTCGCGTCGAACTTCACCTTGTATGTCCGGTTCGCCTCCAATGGGACGAACGTCACGGGGAGCCCCTTCAACGGGTCGGCCTTCGGGACGTCGTTCGTCCTCGCCCCTGCGACCTACCTCGTGAGCGAGGACGCGATCGCGGGGTACGCGGCGACCATCGGGACCGACTGCGCCTCGAACGGCACGGTGGTGATCGCAAGCGGCGACGTAAAGACCTGCACGGTCTGGAACAACGATACCCAGCCGTTCCTTACGGTGACGAAGGTCGTCGTGAACGACAACGGCGGCACCGCGACCGTCGCGAACTTCTCGCTCTTTGCGGGGGCCACACCGGTCACGAGCGGGGTCCCGACGGGCTTCGACGCCGGCACGTACGCGGTCACCGAGACCGGCCCCTCCGGATACACCGCGACGTTCTCGGGAGACTGCGACGCGAATGGGTCGGTCACCCTCGTCGTGGGCGGCGCGAACAAGACCTGCACCGTCACGAACGACGACGTCCCGCCCCTGCTGATCGTGATCAAGACCGTCGTGAACGACGACGGCGGGACCGTGGGTTCCTCCGGCTTCACGATGAACGTGACCGGGAACTCGCCGTCGCCCGCAAGCTTCCCCGGCGCCCCGGCGCCCGGGACGAACGTGTCGCTGAACGCCGGCGTCTACAGCGTGATCGAGACCGGGCCCGCGGGATATGGGTCCGGATTCTCGGCGGACTGCGCCGGCACGATCGGGGTCGGCGAGACGAAGACCTGCACCGTGACGAACGACGACGAGCAGGCGACGCTCACGCTCGTGAAGACGATCGTGAACGACGACGGCGGCCTCCTCGCGGTCGCGAACGTCACGCTCAAGGTGAACAACGTCACCGTGACGAACAACACGGCCACCGTCTTCCCCGCGAACACGCTCCTCACCCCGACCGAGACGCTGGATCCGGCCTTCGGCGCCTACACCGCTTCGGCGTGGGGTGGCGACTGCGCCCCGAACGGCACCATCACGCTGCTGCCCGGCGACTCGAAGACGTGCACCATCACCAACGACGATGACGCGGCGTTCCTGAAGCTCGTGAAGACGATCGTGAACGATGATGGCGGCTTGCTGGCGATCGGGAA
>JBQTJL010000135.1:0-4924 GCA_052387135.1 Methanobacteriota archaeon
CCTATGTAGGTCTGCCGCTTGGATGCGGTGTCTGGTTTATGAAGGCGCGTGGTTGGACGAGATGTTTCAGGCGCAGTCCTGCCGAATCGTTGCGTCTCACGATCGAGCGTTCGCTGTCTTCTTCGCCGTCGTCGGCGTCCGTCGGCGTCGTTCGCGGTCACGTGTCGCCGCGGGTCGCGATTCAAACCCCGCGTGGGTAGACTCCTATTCGCGGCAACCCGTCACCGGGTTCCGGCAAGTGGTTGATCCATCGCACTCGCGGCATGGGCCCCCCATCGTCCAGACTTGTTAACGCGGCACCACGCACCGAGTGCGTGGTCCTGCAATCGTTCTAGCGGGCGGGCCCAGTCATCGTGAACTCGCGTTTCTCAGTCAGCATCCAATACGCGGCTTTCACTAGGCGGCGCATCACCATCATGAGCGCTTGCTGCTCGGTCTTCCCACGGCCGACGAGCCGGTGGAAGTTCGTCGTGATGTCGCTCTCGCGACAATAGTTCACGTGGGACCAAGCGCCCTGCGCAAGGATGCCGCGCACGAAGGAGATGCCCTTCTTGCTGATGCGGTGGCCGTCCCAGTGCTTGTCGCCGCTGGAGGCATGCACGGGGTCCAAGCCAAAGTACCGGACCAAGCGCTCGGCCTTGTCGAAGCGGTCAATCTCGGCAATCTCGGTGTACAAGGCCAGCGAGATGATGGGCCCGAAACCCGGGACGCTTCGCAAGAGCTGGACTTCAGCGATTCCCTTGCCTTTCGCCTCGATCACGCGCTTCAAAACGTCCATGCGCTCGTCGATGACGTCGATGACGGCATACACGGTTTCGAGCTGCGGGAACCGTTTCACGACCTGTGCTCGGCCCTCTTCCGAGTACACGCCGGGGGCGCGTCCCGCGCCATCGAGGTTGCGCGGCTGGAAGCCCGACCGAATCAACGCGTGCTTCAGGTTGTTGTTGAACGCGGTCCGCTTCTTCTTCAGGAACTCGTGCTGGCGGACCAAGTCGCGTAGGGCACGGATCCCGGGGGCCGCGATGAACACCTCCACGAGCTCGCCCGCCTGATGCTTGCGCGCGAGGCGCGTCGCGTCATCGTCGTCCGACTTCTTCCCCACGGGACCCTTCTTGGGAGGGATCACGGCCATCGCATGCACGCCCACCTCCCGGAAGAGGTCGATCATCCACTCGTGCACGTTGCAGACCTCGACCACGAAATCGTGATCGGGATACGCGGCTGCAAGGCGTCGCAGAGCGTCCTCCGCCGTGGGAATCCTGGTCGGTCCGGCGACGGTCTCGTCCCAACGCCTGACAACGTACGTGCAACTATCCTTGTGGGCGTCGATCGCTACGACGGGTCTCATGCTGGTTCACCTGCCGGCGCTCCGGCAGGACGAGCCAGATCGTAGCCACGAAAGGCGCTACCGAAACGAGCCCGCCGCCCGCCCATCAACCACCGGCGGCAGACCTACATGCCCACTGGTTAGACTGCGGCGTTCGAGTCGGGCGTTCGTTGCACTCGCTTTTGAATCTCTGATTGACACTCACCTCATCTCAAGGTGCTCGTCGATCTCCTTGAGCAGGCGGTTGAGCTTCTCGATGATCTCCGGCGATGGTTGCGCGGAGCCTTCGGCGATGATGATGCGGAGGAGGAAGCGGACGTCGATGCCGGCCGCGACCTTGCGGAGCTCGGGGATGTGGTCGGCGAGGTCCTGGATCTGGTTGGGCCGGAGGTCGGCCTCCGTGGAGGGGCCCGTGCGCGGGGGCGGTGGCGGCGCCTCGTCGGGCACGTGCAGCCGGACCGCCTGGGCGCCGGCGAGCTCGCACGGCCAGGGGCCCGAGTCGGCCGCCCGTTCGATGAGGCGGGCCCGGATGGCGCCGTCGATGGCTTCGCGGACGGTCGCCCACGGCAGCGGCGTGCCCGCCCTGCGCGACAGCGCGGCGGCGAGCCCTACCGCCGTCGTCTCCCCGTCGGCCCACGCGTCCGGCACGGCAGCCGGGAGCACGTCCGTCGACGGGACGGGCGGGGGCGGCCCGCGGAGCCGCGCTTCAGCCGACAGCAGCCCGGTGGGAATCTCCTCAGCGAGGATGCTCGCGGGACCGGACCTTAGCCAGAGCAAGCCCTCCCGCACGGCGGCGCGAACGGTTCCCTCGACGACCTCCTTCGTGGCCTTCGGGATCGTGACGGGCTCCTCGTACCCGTTGCGCGGGACCTGAACGACCTTCCCCCCGCCGAAGTAGGCCGTGAGGGCCTCCACCTGGATCTCGTCACCGGCCCAGAGACCTGGCAGCTGACCGGGAGCCAGCAGGCGGGGAGCGATGTGCGCGAGCGTGGCAGCCTCAGGCAGGACCACTTCGAGGCTCGGATCCTTGAGGTCCGCCTCTTCCGGCTCCTCGCGCCAGACGGTGCGCACGCTGCGGTCGGGTCGCGTGGCGCGCAGGACGAAGAAACCCTCGCGGGCTCCGAGGACCAGAGTGTCGAGGATCTCCTTGCGGCGCAGCATCTTGGGCAGGTGGGGAAACTGCGCGAAGGCGCCCACGAGGTCCTTGACCCGCCGCGACGTCTCGCCCTCCTTCCACAGCGCGTAGGGGCCGCCGGGAAGGAGCGCCTCGGCGCTCACGGCGGCGTCCTGGATGCGCGAGCGGCTGTCGTTCTTGATGAGCGTGAAGAGGGGCTCCGAGCCCACGGCCAGCCGGAAGGCGTGCGGTTCGTTGCGCTCGTTGACGGTGACGACGATGCAGTACGCTTGCTGGATGCTCTCGGGGACGCGCCGGCGAGCCTGGTCGATGTACGCCCGCAGGGTCTCGGTCCTGAGCGGGTCGATGTCCTGGTCCTTGAGCTGGTCCTGTACCTCGAGCCAGCCGAGCCAGTCCCGGATGCGCGTCCGCGCCACTTCGAGCCCGTCGCGGGAGGGCGCGGCGAGGACCGCGGCGTTGCGGTACACGCGGGGCCGGTCGGGGCCGGTTGTCTCGTCGAGGAAGCGCCTGGCCTCGGTGCTGGGCTTGCCGGACTCGCTCGCGCACCTGGGCCCGAGGATGGCGTAGTGGAACTCGCCGTCGTCCTCGACGTCCCGGGGCTTCTCCGGGAGCTTGTGGACGCGCGCCCCCGCGGCCTGGGCGCCCTCGGCGAGGCTTTTGACCCGGCCGATCTCGTCGAGGAGCTTCGCTTCCACCAGGTCACCGCCGACGCGCTGGATGGCGTCGTGGTGCATCTGGCGCAGGTTGGGCTTGGACCCGAGACGCCACGCCTTGGGAAGCTCCTTGCCCACCCCGGCCTGAGGGTCGCCGTCGCTGAGGAAGGCCTCGTCGAGGAACCAGGACACCTCGGTCCAGCGCCGGAGCGCCTTCTCGAGCTCGATCTTGTCGGGTCGCGTGTGGCCGAGGAGCAGCATGAGGTCCCGCGTGAGGGCCTTCTGGCCGACGGGCTGCGAGTGGAGGAACGTGGCGAGGACCGCCTGCTCGACCTCGCGGTGCTTGAGCGCGGGCGCGTCCTTGGTCTGCACGTCCCGCGCCTTGGCGAGTTCCCCCTCGAGGATGCGGCTCCAGTCCTGCTGCTTGCCCTCGTACTCCTCGGCGTAGGCGACGCTCGTGAGCTCGCGGGCGGCTTCGCTGATGCCGTCCTTGTCGGGCGGCGCGAGGAAGACGTTGGCGGCGATGAGCGGGCTCTGGTCCCACTTCTCCGCGTCACGCAGCGCGAGCGCGAACGTGCGCAGCACGCCGCGCGTGCGCTGGAAGCCCTCCAGGTTCGTCCACTTGCCGTAGAGGACTTCGGTGAGGTCGGGGTGGAACGGGTAGCTCTTGACGAACCGCTCCTCCGCGTTCCGCCCCTCCTTCCTCGTCTGGTCGTCGAGGTCCTCGACGCCCTTGAGCGCGGCGCGGACGTGCGGCCGGAACGCCTCGCGGTCCTTGATGCTCTCCGGCGCGAAGAAGCGGCGGCGCAGGATCTCGGCCACGTCCTCCTTGACCACGGGCTGCACGCCCTCCTCGCGCTCGCGGCGGAAGATGGCGTAGAGCTCCTGGGTGATCTCCTTGCCGAGCTGGTCGCTCTTGCGGGGGTCCGTGGCCAAGAGCGACGCGACGACGGCGCACGTGCGGACCTTCGTCGCGGCCTGCGTGAGGTACTGGAAGAAGTTGACGAGTTTGCTCCGCCACGCGGGGTCGTGGGCGACCTTCTCGCGCGCGTACATGAGGACCTCGTCGATGAGCACGAGAGTCGCGAGCCCGTCCCGGGCCGGCATCTCCAGGAGGTCCTTGAGGAGGTTCTCGGCAGGCGCGCTGTCGCGCTCTGCGTCCTTGTTCTGGGCGTGGAGGAGCTTGAGGCCCTCGCTGCCCGCGATCTGGAACGCGAGCACGCTCCACGGGTTCTTCAGCCACCGCTTCTCGCCGCTGGGGCTGCGCACCTCCATGCCCTTCTCCACGTCGAGCTTGTCGAAGGCGATGACCGCCGCGCGCGCCTTGGGCGGGGCCTGCCCGATGTGCTGCACGAACTCCTGGACCGACGGGAGGTCGGGCAGGTCTTCCGGCTCGCGGGCCAGGTGGTAGAGCGCGATGAGCGTGTGCGTCTTGCCGCCGCCGTAGGTGAGCTCCAGCTGCCGGATGGCCTTGTCATTCTTGCCGGCGAGGCGCAGGCACACGTCCTTCGCGAGCTCGCGCAGGTTGAACGTGGGGTACGTGAGGGCGAAGAACTCCTCGGGGTCCCGGTACACCTTGGGGGACTTGGGGTTGTCCATGGCGACCTCGTAGAGGTCGGCGGCGAACATCGCGAGGCTGAGCTCGCCCGACTTGAGGTCCTTGCGGACCTGCACGACCTCGTGCCAGGGCTTCCACGGAAGCTTGGTGGTCATTCCGGCTTCCCTCCCGCTTCGCGGGGCCAAGGCTCCGCCCCCGCGTCGCGCCGGCGTCGCCGGCCCCGTTGAAATAGGCACACATGTTTACCACCC
>JBQTJL010000136.1:0-3929 GCA_052387135.1 Methanobacteriota archaeon
TCCTGACGTTCGCCGCGGCCGACACCGGCGTCGGGACGACCGGCGGCTCGCCCGCGCCCCTCATTCCCGGCGTCGTCGGCGGCGCTTCGATCTACATCGCGCCGGAAGACCCGCGGAGCATCGTGAACCCGACGGGCTTCGACAATGACGCGCGCATGAACTGGCTCGGTCTCTTCAAGCCGATCATCAAGCTGAAGTGCGGAACGGCGGGCAGCCCCCTCACCCTCAAGGACACCGGTGTTCTCCCGTGGAACTACACCTACGTCGAGGTCGCGCTCGACACGACCGGCGACGGCAAGCCCGACTGGGACGCCTCGGCAAACGGCGGCCTCGGCGCGCCCGTGGCGACCGCGTTCCAGCTCGTCTGCCAGTCGAACATCCGCACGATCGCGGGCGTCGACGAGATGTACCAGTGGACGAGCGCGTCCGGCCGCCTCGACTGGCCCAATTGGCGTTTCGTCGGCCGCCCGCCCACGGACCCCCACGCCCCCGCGATCCACGACGGGACGACCGGCGGTCCCTGCAACAAAGGTCCCGGGCCCGGAACGACGCAGGCCCAGTACCCGAACACCCAGGTGCTGGACTCGGTCTGGCTCGTCCCGGGCTCCACGGTGTTCACCCCGATTCCGGGCCCCGTGAACCGGGCGGTCTACCGCTACGTCGTGAACCCGAACACGCACTCGGACTACCCCGGGTACACCGGTTCCGTCCACCAGACCACCGATGCCGAGTGCCTCGTCGGTGTGG
This sequence comes from Methanobacteriota archaeon, assembly GCA_052387135.1. GTDB lineage: Archaea > Thermoplasmatota > SW-10-69-26 > JACQPN01 > JBQTJL01 > JBQTJL01. The sequence goes on from JBQTJL010000136.1 coordinate 748, forward strand.
GGTCGACCTGCGGTCAGAGCGCGTCGATCTTTGCGTTCAAGGGCAAGTTCGAGCCGCTTGCCGGGACATCTTCGACCGGGCTCGTCTCGCCGCCGGTCGTCGAAGACTGGGACGAGCTCGGCTTCATCGTCGCCCGCGGTGAGGCCGACGCGATCGTGAACGACGCTCAGGCCGCGGCCGTGCTCTTCGGAAACGCGCTGTCCGTTACGGCCTCTCCACGGCGCGAGATCGAACCGAACCACTGCCAGCTCGTCGGCGAAACGTCTGCAGGGGATCGGAACGGCACCCGCATGGGCTGCCCGCAGCAGGGCACCTTCCCCGGCCACAAGGCGAAGAAGGCCGGGGACGCGTTCGTCGACCGCTGGGCGCTCGTCCTTGACTCCCAGAAGTTCCAACGTGCCGGCGGTGCGTTCGCCAACACGGTTTGCCACAACGGGGTCGGGGTCGCAAGCACGACCGAGCGCGGCTGCGGAACGTCCACGGACCCGATCTACTCGATCGCGGAGGGCGATCCGACGCGGCCGAACGAGAATGCGGGGCGTGACCTCTATCCCACGACGGTCGCCTTTGTCTCCTTCCTGGGGATCGTGCGGGACCAGAACGCGGACGGGACGATCGAGACGCGCCCCACGATCGGCGAGTTCAAGCCGCTTCAAGACCTCTTGATGCATCAGACCATCGGTTCGTGGGCGGACGTCGCGAACGTCGGTCATGAGGTGGACTCGGTCGTGCAGGTCTCGGCGGGGGCCGTGAACGGCAAGGTCCTCGTGCTGGACTATGGCTGCCGCGTGCTCACGCCCGTCACGTTCCATCCTGCCGCCGACCCGACGGACGAAATGCTTGTGGGCGTCCCGGCCCCCCCGACGGTGACCGTCCTTGACGCGCCGGCGACGACGCGGATCTCCACGTCAGACTCTGCGTGCAACGTGTACGGCGACGGCGGAGTCGCGTGGGGCACCCTCATGGGATGCACGCGGACGACGGGCGCGCCCCTCCTCGCGCAGCAGTCGGGACCTACGTGCGACCCGCACCAACGGATGGCCTATGGCGTGGCCGCCATGGCGGGCGCGTATCTGCCCACCCGGGAGTTCATATTCGCCCAGGGACTGGGGACCGACGTGCAGACGCGCGTCCAGGCGCGAGTGGTCGTGCCGGCGGGCGGACTCGATCCCTATATGTCCGTTCCGTTCCTTACGGGCGACGACGCCGTGAACCTCATCGGAGGCGCCACGTACACGCTGCAGGACATCGACCTGTTCGGGACCACTCTGCCCTAAGCAGCCGGCGGGGGCCGCCATACGGCGTATGGGTGTCGCTCGTCGGGCTCGACGGCAGTCACGGCGATACCGGAATGGGTTGGCGGCCCTTCCGGCGAGGCGGCGTCGAACACCGTTCGACGTCACAAACAATGAGTTTATGACGGCACCCACGTCTCGTTCGCGCGAGCCGATGCGGATAGCCCTCGCGATCGCGGTCGGCGCGCTCTTCGCGCTCCCGCTCGTCCCCACGGAAGCCGGCGACGCGCCGCGCCTCCCGTACCCGAGGATCGGCGACACCTTCTATTACGTCGGAGAGGCCGGGATGGCCGGCTCCGAGGTGCCGTACGAGGAGGTCGTCCGGTTCGACGGCCCGTACGAGATCGCGGACCGCGCCGGCAAGGCCCGGATGACCTACCGCGTCGAGACGGCGTCGGCCGCGGGTCCCGGGACTCCGCGGCACGATCCGGACGCGGTGCTCGCGGACGCCGCAGCGTACCGCACCCTTTCCTTCTACGATCTTGCGACGCTCGAACGCGTCGAGACGCGCACCGCCGCAAGCTGCGACTGCGACGTGACGCTCGGCCTCGCCGGGCTCACCGCGGCGACGCTCGAGACGGGCGGCCGGTTCGCGATCCGCGACCTGCCGGAGCCGGGCGGCCGGGACCCGTTCGCACTCCTTTGGGGCGGGCCGGTCCCGACGCGTCGGTTCGAGACCACGGTCGTGGACGGCGCTCCGATGCCGAGGTTCCGCGACTCCGCCGGTGCCGTCCCCGGGGACCCGGGCGGTGCCGCCGGGAGTCACCTCGAAGCGCCCGATGACCCGGTGCCCGCGACGGGGACGGTGGCGTTCCTTCCCGCGGGCGCGGCGGTCGTCGACGGGACGCCGGCGCGCCGGTTCGTGGCGACCTACGAGGTCCCATGGTTCGGCGCGACCGCGACGAAGACGCGTGAGGTCGCGCTCGCCGAGGTCCTTCCGGTTCCGGTCTTCGTGCGCACCGTGACGGACCACGGCGACGGGGCCCACGGGCACACGGTTTCCCTTGCGGGCTGGACGCGCGGGACCGCGGACTTCCCGTGGGGGACCGTAGGACCGGGCGGGGCGCGGTCCCCGGCGCCCGAGTCGGGCGCGTTCGGCCGATCGGGGCCCGCCGACGGGACGGCGGCCCTCGCGTACCCCCTCGGCGACGCCGTGGGCACGGTCCGCTCCGACCCGACGCTCGTCCGCCTCCATGCGGTCGAGGCGATGGGGACGTCCGCGCTCGTGCGCGCGTACTACCAAGGCGACACGAAGGAGCCCCGATGGTGGCTCCTCTTTGCCGACGAGGAGGGCCGGGAGGCGATCGTCGAGTCGAAGCGCGTCGCCGGCGTCCCGCGCCCGGTGAACCGCGAACTCCTCCGGACCGAGGCCGGGCTCGGCGACCCGCGCCCCGAGGCGCTTCCGGACACCTTCCCGGCGCGCTCGGCGACCATCGGCGCCGCGGTCGACGCGTGGCGCCGCGCGTTCGAGACGGAGCACGGGCCCGCCACCGAGATCCTCCACGAGCTTCGCGCGGGGCCGGACGGGGCCGCCGAACCCCGCATCTGGGTCGGAGCGAGCCGGCGCGCGACGACGGGAACGCCGGTCGCCGAAGGCTCGACGCTCGAAGCGTCGTTCGCGTTGGTCCCCGCGGACGGCCGCGTCCGCTTGTTCGTCGAAAGCGGGACCTACGCGGGCCGCTCCATCGGCCCGTTCGCAGGGCCCGCCCCGCCGAAGCGCCTCGCGCCCCGATGAGCGTGCGCGTCTCGGTCGGGATCGTCGCTGCCGTGTTCGTACTCGCTTCAGTCGGCGCCTACGCGTGGATGGGGGACGAGCCGGCCCCGGAAGCGCCGGAGATCGTCGTCGCTCCGGCCGCCGCGGAGGAAGCTCCGCCGGTCGAGACGGCC
>JBQTJL010000137.1:0-6081 GCA_052387135.1 Methanobacteriota archaeon
CAGCCCACCAGGTAGCTCGTAAGACGGGCGGTCGCTCCGGTGAATATCGCGATCCCCAAGGCGATGAGGAAGATACCGCCCACGATCTCGATCCCACGGGCCGTGTTCGAGACGCGACGGAGGAACGCAGCCCCCCGGTCCGCGGAGAAGCCGAGGACCATGAAGGGGACGGCAAGACCTGCGGCGTAGAACCCGAGGAGCACCGCGCCGGAGAACGCCGAGCCCCCTACCCCCGCAAGGACGAGGATCGACGCGAGGACGGGCCCCGCGCACGGGGTCCAGCCGACGCCGAACGCGGCCCCGAGGACGGCCGCGCCGCCGACGGGTCCGAGGGACGCGGGCACGCGGCCGTGGAACCGGAGGTCGCGGTCGAAGAAAGGAACGCGAAGTAGACCGAGCAGCACGAGCCCGAACGCGATGACGATGGCGCCTGCGATGCGCTGCAGGAGCGTCGCCGAAACGTCGAAGAACCCGCCTCCCCCGACGGAACCGACGAGGAGCCCGAGCGTCACGAAGGCGACGGAAAATCCGGACACGAACGCGATCGTGAGGACGCGGCGCCGACGCGGCGAGGCGTCGGGACCGCCCGTGACGAACGCGAGATACCCGGGCACGACGGGCAGGATGCAGGGCGCGAAGAACGATACCGCGCCAGCGACCAGGGCGACCGCCGGTGTGAGCGCGCCGTCGAGCATCGAGGAGGAGCCGGGTTCCGGCCTATTTCAACCTTTTTCCATATTCAGGCCAGAACGTGGGCCGAATCTGGGAAAATGGTCAAGGGTGCCCCGGATGGCTCAAGGTCCGGAATGTCCATGCCGGAACCCGAGACGATGGCGAAAATAGAAAACAAGCAGCGGAACTGGCTCGCGATCGGTCTCGTCGCCTTGGTCGCGATCGCGGCGGCGGCGTATGTCGGCCTCACGTATTTTGCGCCCGAGGGCTCGACGGCCCTCGACGAGGACGCGTCCGCGGGCGCCGCGACGCTCGCCTCCGGCTCGTTCTCGCGGGCGGACTCGCTCCACAACGTGCAGGGCACGGTATCGGTGCAGCGGGACGCCTCCGGCGTCTATTTCCTCCGGTTCGAGGACTACGAGGCGACCGATGGGCCCGACGTGTTCTTCTACGTCGTCGAGAAGGGGCAGGACCCTGCGAGCGCCAACCCGGAGACGTACGGGATGAAGGTGCTCGCGCCGGGCGGCGCCGACGGCGGCGAAGCGACGCTCCGCGGGAACTTCAACGTGCCGCTCCCCGCCGGCTTCGACGCCGCGCGCTATGGAGGCGTCGCGGTCTGGTGCGACCAGTTCAACGTCCTGTTCGGCTCCGCGACGCTCGCCTGATTCAGCGCTTCCGCGCCTTCGAGTCGAGAAGGTCTGGCACGTCGTCGGGGACGAGGTCCTCGAACGACATCCCCGGCATCTGCGGCACCGGGCCCGTCCGCGGGGGCCGCTCGGGAGCCGAGGGCGGCCCCGCCGCGGCCGCCGGCCGCTCGCCGAGCCCCTCGAGAAGGATCGCCTTGAGGTTCCGTTCGAGCTCGGCGGACTCGAGGCCCCACGCCTCGGAGAGCCGGCCGATCGAGCCGTTCTGCGTCCGAAGGATCGTCCGCATCGCCGCTTCCGCCAAGAGTTCGCGTTGTCGCGCCGGGACGTCGGGCATCGCGAGGCCTCGAACGGCTCCCGCCGATAAGCATGGCGCGAGGGGAGTTCCCGTTCGCAACTCCCTTGTCGTGGATTCCTTCGGTAACCGGTCACGGGACCTGGACGTCTCGTGCCACGTCCCTCGTACCACGTCCCTCGTCCCAAAGTCCCTTGGTCCCCCGGTCCCCGGGGACCTTCTGCCCCCATCGGCGGTTCAGGCGTTCCCGCCCTATCTCATAGAGGGAACAAGAGACCTCCCGACGGGTGACCAGCGTCACGACCGACCGGCCGGACGACCGCGCGGTCCGCGACTTCCTCGCGGCCAATCCGCTCTCCGTCGTACTCGGGACCATGGTGCGGGGCCCGAGGAACCTCTGGAGCCTTCTCGTCACGCTGATCCTCCTTGCGGCGATCGCGAGCGCCGCCGTGTCGATGACGTACCGGACGCAGTCGACCGCGACCGTGAGCCTGCAGAACCCGCCCATCGTCTGGTACGCGGGCGACGACTTTTCCGGAAACGAGTACGTGACGGCCGGCGTGATCTCGGGGAACCGGACCTACTTCAACATCACGGTGAAGCCGCTCCCCGAGGCGAACGTCACGTGGGCGAACCTCACCTATCTCAAGAACCAGGCGAGCGCCGCAAAGACCGTCACGGTGACCGGGACGAGCCTCGTAAGCTACGCGAAGATCTTCCGGTGGCAGCTCGCGTTCTTCCACAGCGACAACACGTACCTCGGCACGCTCGACCTCCTTACGGCGAGCCCTTCGCTTTCGCTCGGATCCCGCGCGGCGGGCTCGAACGCGTACACCAAGATGTACGTCGAGCTTGCGGACGGCACCGGGCAGAACGACCTTCCTTCGACGATCAACATCGGATTGACCATCGCGTAAGGTGACCCCATGGACCTGCTCTCTCCCGTGCTCGTGCGGCCGATGTTCCTCGGCGCGATGACCCTCACCGTCCTTGGCGCGGCGCTCGCCTCGTGCAGCTACATGTTCAGCGTCGACATGGTGGCGGACCGCTTCCGATACCCGCTCCTTGCGACGGCGCTCGCCTCGGGCGGCGTCATGTTCTTCCTCCCGACGCTCGTGCGGACGCCGCTCTTCCTCCTCCTTCCGGCGGCGGCCTACCTCGGCGCGACGGTCGTCTACTGCCGGCACGTCCGCGGCCGGATCGCCGCGCAGGAAGGCCCGGAGATGCAGGCGGTGTTCTGGCACTATACGACGCGGTTTGCGGCAGGCATCGTCGCGGTCGTGACCGTGGCGATGGCGGGAGTCCTCTGGGATGTCGTCCCCTAGACGGGTCCTCGCCGCGGTCCTCCTCATCGCAGGATCCGGCCTCGGGGCGACCTCGATGAGCCTTCGGAACCAGACGACCGTGACGGTCGCGATGCCCGCCCAGGCCGCGATCCCGGTGCAGTTCACCGACGGCGCGGACAACGGGGAGATCGGATTCCATACGAACAAGACCGGTTTCTGGGGGAACGCGACCTCGCCCGGCATCCTCGGCACCGCCACCGTGAAGCCGATCAAGATCGACCGTACGACCACGACCGGATGTGAGATCCGCCTGCTTCGCACGTCCGTCTCCGGCTCGACGAACTGGGACAACGTCTCGATCGGGATCTATCATCCGAGCGGGATCGTGTGGCAGTTCGGCTACGTCGGAGGGACGGCCCAAGATTGGCCCGGGTGGGTCGCCTTCAGTGGGGGCCAGGACGGGGATATCGCGATCTTCATCGACGAGGCGAACAACCTCGGGGACGACGACGTGACCCTCGGCTATCGGATGGAGATCCGGCCCGCCGGCCTTTCTTCCCCCCTCATCCAGTATCGGGGCCTCAACTCGACGATCCACGACACGGTGTGACGGCCAAGTGCCCTCCTCCCATGACGGCCCCCGGTCCCGAGGTTCCACCCGGGGGGATTGTTCCTCTGAGGGGGGTTCACCCCCTTTGGCGGACAATGAGGGTGTGGGTGACACGAGAGATGCAGCGGCAGAAGGCGAAGAGGCCGGAGGTCTTTTCCGAGAACCGTCTCTTCTCCGTGCTCGGGAGGGCCGCGGTCGACCGCCGCAACCTGCGGAGCGTCGCCATGGCGCTCCTCCTTGTGGCGATGATGTCGACCGCCGCGGTCTCGATCGCGTACAACACGCAATCGACGCAGACGCTCTCCCTCCTTGCGCCCCCGATCGTCTGGATCGCGGGGCCCGATTCGTCCGGGAACGACCACGTCGCGTCGTGGACGCTCTCGTCGAACGCGACCTTCTTCACGATCACGGTGAAGCCGGTCCCCGAGGCGAACGTCACGTGGGGGAACCTCACGACCTTGAAGAACCAGGGCTCGACCTCGAAGACCGTCACGGTCACGGGGACGAGCGCCTCGTCCTACGTGAAGATCCTCGACTGGAAGATCCAGTTCTTCGAGTACTCGAACGACGCGCTGATCGGGACCCTCGACATGAAGGCGGGTTCACCCTCGGTCGCGCTCGGGGCCCGGACCGCGGGCCAGCAGGCCTACGCGAAGCAGTGGATCAAGCTCGACAACGGGACCGGACAGGGCGATCTCCCCTCCACGGTGAACGTCGGCCTCACGATCTCCTGAGCTGCCCGGTTTCGTCGGGCTCGGGCTGGGGCTGGCGCTCTTCCTCCGAAGGGGGAAAGGGGCCCAACGGTCCCGTCGCCCACTCGCCCCGCTTTGCCCCTTTATCGTCTGGGCCCGCACAAGACGGACCCGGGGTGACGAGTGGCGACCAGCCGGACCGCGGCAGACGGGTTCGATCCGAACTCCTACCGCGCGGTCCTTCGCGCCACGGTCTCCTCGCCCCGGAACCTCCTTGCCCTCGGTCTCTCGCTCCTTGTCGTGACCGCGGTCGCGAGCGCAGCCGTGACGATCACGTACAACACGGCGTCGCGCCAGAACATCACGATCCTCGCGCCGCCGATCGTCTGGTCCGCGGGCCCTGATTCCTCCGGGAACGACTACGTCGCCTCGTGGGTGCTCTCCCAGAACGCGACCTACTTCAACGTGACGCTTCGACCGCTTCCCGAGGCGAACGTCACGTGGGGGAACCTCTCTTCGATCAAGAGCCAGGCCCCGACGAACAAGACGGTCGTCGTCTCCGGGACCTCGGTCGTAGGCTACGCGAAGATCCTCGACTACAAGCTCGAGTTCTACCGCTGGTCGAACGACCAGCACGTCGCGACGCTCGACCTTCGGCAGGCCTCTCCTGCGACGTCGCTCGGCACCCTCGTGCCGGGCGACGCGCTCTACGTGAAGACCTACATCAAACTCGACACCGGGGCGTACCAATCGGACCTCCCCGGTTCCGTGAGCCTGTCGCTCACGATCAGCTAGTCGGAAACGGAAACGGTGTTGGAACATGCCCGCAAAGAACGCGGGGGCGCCAGCGGACGCTCTCGGAGAGAACCCTCTCCGGGTCGTCGTCCGGGGGATCCTCCGAGACAGACGCAACCTCGCCGCAGCGGCCGTATCGCTCATGATGATCTCGATGACCGCGAGCGCCGCCGTCACGGTGAGCTACTCGACCCAGTCCCGGATCGACCACGTCCTCTCGACCCTGTTCCCGGTCGTTTGGGAGGCCGGACCCGATTCCTCCGGGAACGACTACGTGTCCTCGTTCACCGTCTCTCCGAACGGGACCTACTTCACGATCACGCTGAAGCCGCTCCCAGAAGGGAACGTGACGTGGGGGAACCTCACCTCGATCAAGAACGCGGGCACCGTGAACCGCACGATCACGGTGAACGCGACCTCGGTCCAGAACTACACGAAGATCATGACGTACCGGATCGCCTTCTTCCGCTGGAGCGACGGCGCGCACCTTGGCACGCTGGATCTGAAGGCCTCCGCGAACCCCACGATCACGCTCGGCGGCCTCGGCGCCTCCGAGCGATGGTTCACGCGCGTCTACATCCAGCTCGACGACGGCGCCGGCGCGACGGACATCCCGGCGTCGGTGTCGCTCGGGCTAACCGTCACCTAGAACGGAAAGGGACGGAAAGGACGGAAAGGGGGCCGGAGTGAACCGCCAGAGTCGCACTCCGTTCCCCTCTCCCCTCGCTTCCTTTCCACCGTCACGGCAAAGAAATGAAGAGACCCGACAGGACGCCCAAGAGGACCACCCAGCCCACGACCGCGTTCGCCTTGAAGAACGCCTTGTTGATCGCCTCGGGGTCGTCCGGGCGGACGATCGCGTGCTCGTAGGCGAGCATCGCGACGACGAGCACGAGCCCCACCCAGAAGCCGGCCGCGACGCTGCCCGCGATGCCGGCGTCGACGAGGAGCACGACGAAGAGCGCGTGGCAGAGGCGCGCGACGCGGAGCGCGGCGGGGACTCCGTCGTCCGCCGGGATGCTGGGGATGCCCTGGGCGCGGTCCCCGTCCACGTCGAGGAGCGCGTAGAGGATGTCGAAGCCGGCGA
>JBQTJL010000138.1:0-4257 GCA_052387135.1 Methanobacteriota archaeon
CGACTTTACGGACTCGGCGCTGAAGTTCTCCACGCTCTTCTTCGTGAAGGACGCGCGAGCGCGGGATCAGGTCGCCTCCGACGTCCGCGAGGCGATCCTCGAGGAGTTCGCGGCGGCGAAGATCCAGATCCCGTTCCCGCAGCGCGTCGTGCACACGCGGCAGGAGCCTAGCCGCGAATGACGGTCGCCGACGCCGTCCGCGCCGTCGCCGGCGGCGTCGAGGTCGACGTCGAGGTCGTGCCCGGCTCCTTGCGCTCCGCGTTCCCGGCGGGCTACAACGAATGGCGGAAGCGGGTGCAGGCGAAGGTCGCCGCTCCGCCCGAGGCGGGACGGGCGAACGAGGAGCTCGTGGCGCTCGCGGCCGAGTTCTTCGGCGTCTCCGCCGCGAGGGTCGCCGTCGTGGCGGGCGCCCGGGACCGAAAGAAGCGGCTCCGCGTGCTCGGCCCCGAGCCCGGCGCGGCCGCCCGGATGATCGCCGAGGCGCTACCGTGAACGCGAGCGACGAGGAACGCCTCGAAGACCTCGGGAGACTCCTTGCCGAACTCTCGGAGGCGAACCTTTCGACGCCAGTCGTCGTCGAGGGGGAGAAGGACGCGGCGGCTCTCCGAAAGCTGGGGCTGTCGGGCGAGATCCTGCCGGTGAACCGCGGCGACACGGTCTTCGCGGTCGCGGAGGCGATCGCCAAGGACCACCGGCGGGTCATCCTGCTCATGGACTGGGACGACTACGGGGGGCACCTCTCGCGGATCCTCCGAGAGGCGCTCGAGGCGAACGCGGTCCGGTGCGACCTCGAGTTCCGCCGCGCCCTCGTCCGGTTGACCCGTCGAGAGATCGCTTATGTGGAAAGCCTTGACACGTTTGTGGCCCGTTTGAGGGGGGTTCCACCATAATATTTAAATGTAGAAGGCCAGATAAGGCACCCGTCTGGAGACTCCTCCGACTTCGCTTGGTTTCCCCCGCATGACACTCATCCTCGTTTCACGAAGATGGACCCCGCGCCTAGACGCGGGACCTGAATGAGGCGCTTCCGCCTCGAATCACGTGCCTAGAGGGGACAGGCGCGCTCGTTGGATCCTCCACACCGAACAGTGGTTCGCATGAACACGGTGAATCTCGATCCAACCACGACGAAATACATGGTAAAGGCGACGATCAGCGCAGACGGCATCGTGGAGAAACCCGACGTCGTAGGCGCCATCTTCGGCCAGACCGAGGGGCTCCTCGGGAACGAACTCGACCTCCGCGACCTCCAGAAGTCGGGCCGGATCGGCCGGATCGAGGTCGAGATCGACTCGAAGAAAGGGAAGTCGACCGGCACGATCACGCTGCCGTCCTCCCTCGACAAGGTCGAGACGGCGATCCTCGCGGCGGCCTTGGAGTCGATCGACCGCGTCGGGCCGTGCAAGGCCGACATCAAGGTCACGACGATCGACGACGTCCGCATCTCGAAGCGGAAGCAGGTCGCGGACCGCGCGAAGGCCCTCCTCCACCTCATCATGGACGAGACGAAGGACGACTCCTCCGACCTTACGGAAGAGGTCCGCGCCGCCGTCCGCGTCGAAGAGGCCGTGACGTACGGCGCCGAGCGCCTCACGGCGGGCCCGAACGTCTCGAAGGCGGACGCGATCATCCTCGTCGAGGGGCGCTCCGACGTCCTGAACCTGCTGAAGTGCGGCATCAAGAACGCGATCGCGGTCGAAGGGACGAACATCCCGAAGACGATCCGTGACCTCGCCCGCGACAAGGTCGTGACCGCGTTCGTCGACGGCGACCGCGGCGGCGAGCTCATCATGAAGGAGCTCTTGCAGACCTGCGAGGTCGACTTCGTCGCCCGGGCCCCCCGGAACCGCGAGGTCGAGGAGCTCTCCCAGAAGGCGATCACGAAGTGCCTCCGGAACAAGATCCCGGCCGAGCAGTACGTCGAGATGTACAACCTCGACATCAAGCTCGAGAAGGGCGGCATGAGCCCCGAGAAGGCGAAGCGCCTCCAGAGGGAGCTCGACCAGCGCAGAACGACCATCGAGTCGCGCTGGGAAGAGGAGGACGAGGACGACGAGAAGGCCCCCCTTCCGTGGGACGCCGCGCAGCGGGCGGCCGAGCACCTCCCCGAGCGGGGCGGCGGCCGTGAACCCCGCCAGGAGCGCGGCGGCTGACGCGAGCCGCGGGAGTCCCGGGAGCCCCGAGAGGCCCGCGAGCCCCGCGAAGGCCGCGAACCGCGCGGGCCCCGCGAGCCGCGCGAGATGCGCGAGCACCGCGAGGAGCCGCGCCGCGAGGCCCGACACGAGCCCGAATCAACCCCGACCCGTGGTGGGGCCGGTGGGCCGGGCGACTACCTGTCGATGCTCGAGGAACTTTCGGGCAAGCTCCAGGCGATCCTTCTTTCGGAGGGGAACCGCGTCGGGACGCCGATCCCGGTGCGCGACCTCGCCGATCACCTGAAGAAGGAAGGCGAGAAGGTGAGCACGGTCGTCTTCGACGGCGTCGTGACACAGCGCCTCCTTGACATCGCGGCGGAGAAGGGCATCAAGACGCTGGTCGGCGTGAAGACCGGCAACATCACGAAGCGGCCCGAATCCGTCGAGGTGCTGACGCGTCAAGACCTCGAGCGCTCCTGATCCGAGATGCCGCGGGGCTTCGCCCGAGCGGGGCCCCGCGCATCAAAATTTTTCGTGAAGCTTTCCCTGTTCGAGCGTCCATTGGAAGTGTGGTCGGAAAATTTATCTTGCCAGCACTCGCTAGTAGGGGACCGAGGAGGGAACAGGATGCACAAGGACGAGCTAATTCAGCTGCACACCTTGCTCTGTCAGCTGAGGAGCTATTTCGAAGCGCGCGGGCAAGGGGCGGGACGGTTCGCCGACTACTCCAAACTCGGGGTATCGCCGATCCACGTCCACAAGTCGAAATCCGAGCACAAGAAGGCGATCTTCGTCCTCGGGAAGGAACTCGCCGACCTCATCTCGTGCGACGAGTTCTCTGGCCCCGGGCGGATGAGCCAGCGGCTCGGCACCTTCGTCCACCGGATGGACGACCGGCCGAAGCTCAAGGCGCTCGAGATCCACACGTAGCGCCGGAGACGGGCGCCTCCGGCGCGATATGCGGCCGCTCCGCGGCCTGATATGCGCGCTCCTTCGGAGCGCGGATATGCCGGCATTTCCCGAAGCGCATATCGCGCGACCCTTTCGCCTCGCGGCAGAAGCGTCGACGGAAACGACATCATCTCGCTTGAGGCTCGGCCCTACGTGCGGGGGTCCTCGCATGCTCGGACCCCCGATAGGCCTCGCGCGGGCGCGGCCATATCGCGAAGCTCATATCGGCCGCGTAGCGGCCTCATCCCGCGAAGCTCATATCCTAACAAATCACACAGAGCGCGCCATCAGATACGCGTCCTCGCCGTCGGCGTAGTAGTGAGGGAGGACCTTCTTCTTGTCGAACCCGAGGCGCTCGTAGAGCCGGATCGCGGCCTCGTTCGAGCAGCGCACCTCGAGCTTCACGCGGCGCACGCCGCCCTGCCGGAACCGGTCCATGAAGATGTGCGTGAGCTTTGCCCCGATCCCCATCCGGCGGTACGTCTCGTCGATCGTGAGGATGAGGATCCGGGCCTCGTAGGCCCGCTCGACGACGCCGAGGACGAAGCCCACGATCTTGCCGCCGTGCTCCGCGATGATGAAGCCGTCCGGGTACAGGTCGGCAAGGTGCAGGAAGAGGCCGCCCTCGTAGTTCTCTTGGAGCGTCCGGTTCGCAAGTTGCAGGACGGCGAACAGGTCCTCCTGCTCGAAGTTCCGGTACCGGATCAGCGTCGTCGCCATTCCCGTTCTATCACCGTAATATCGGCGGGGGCTCTTATTGGCATCGCGCGTCGAATCCGGATGCCTCCCGAGGACGCTCGAGGGCGTCTCTCGTCCGGTCGGCCGGTGGGCTCACGGTTCCAGGGCGCTCGAAAGCCTTTTCGTCGCGGCGCGCATGGCTCGTCGTGGCGCTTCCCGCCGTGCTCTCCCGACGGTTCGAGACGGCACGGAAGATCGTGGAGGTCGGGGTCGGGAACGACTTCTCGGTCGCCGCCGCGTGGCGCGACGCGATCCCGGGCGCCGAGGTCGTGGCGACCGACGTCGCGCGGCCGAAGCACGAGCCGCCGGCGGGGGTCCGGTTCGTGGAGGACGACGTGACGCGGCCGCGCGCGACCGTCTACGAAGGCGCGTCGCTCGTGTATGGCGTGCGGCTCCCTGAGGAGCTGCAGCGGCCGGCCGCCGCGGTCGCGCG
>JBQTJL010000139.1:0-14281 GCA_052387135.1 Methanobacteriota archaeon
GACGATCGTGCTTGCGACAAGGAGCGCCGTGTACCAGGCCACGTCCGCGCGCTCCATCGCGAACGCGGGGTTCGAGAGGATCGTCGCGAGCGTGTTCGGCACGAGCACCGCCGTGCCGAGGATCGTCATAATCGCGACCGCGAAGGCGAGCTTGTTGTTCAGCCGCTGCAGCTGGTTGTTGTAGATCGACTGGAGGACTTCGAGGCCCGAGGCGAGCACGTTCGACATGTGCTCCGAGAGCTGGATGTGCCGGTTCACCTCGTCGCCCATGATGCCGATCCGGGCAAGAAGCTGCGAGTCGTCCGTGATCATCTCCGCGTCGCCCCACCGCAGGCTCTGGATCACGGTGAGCGTCGCCCAGAGACTGTCCAGGTACTGGATCAGCGCCGTCTTCATCCGGTAGATCTCGGGGCCGAGCTCGGTCGCGGGCGCCTCCGGGTCGATCAAGAACCGGTTCAAGAGCTCGCCCTGCTCCTCGATCGTGCGAAGGCCGTCGAAGTTCCGGTCGTTGTTCTCGTTGATGATCCGCGTAAGGAGGATCGTCTGGCGGTCGACCACCGGGAGGTCCCCCGGGATCTTCCGCATGAAGGTGTCCGCGTACCGCGCGAATTTCGCGAGCCGGGTCACCTTCTCCTCCTGGTGGATCGTGAGGACGAGGCCTTGGCGGACGAGGATGATGAGGGGGAGCGCCTCGACGTCGAGGCCCTTCACCTTGACGACCGGAAGGAGGAGCCCAAGCTCGGTGTCGAGGTCCTCGTAGGCGGATAGCCGCTCCGAGAGGAGCTGGCCCACGATCGAGCCCGAGAACCCGAGGAGGGTCGCGATCATCTCGCCCTCCTTCTGCATGTCCTTCACCGCGAAGTTCACCCACGCGAGCGAGGATTCCTGCAGCGTCGGGATGAAGGTCGAAGGAGAGTCGCCGTAGACGCGGGCCGGCTTCCCGGTCCGAAGGAGCGCCACGCAGAACCCGTGCGTCTCCTCGCCGCCGGTGCCCGGGATCGCACGCGGGGACGGCGAGGGGCGCGCCTCGGGATGGGGCCCGTGCGGCGTGGGCTCGGGCGCGCCGGTCATCATGACGAAGGGAAGGCGTCCCCGCTATATAGCTATTAGAACTCGTCGTCGGCGAGCTCGGCCGCGACCGGCCGCGGGGGCTCGGGCGCCGAGGACTCGAGCCCGAGGCGCTTTGCGAGGAACGCCTCCGCCTTGGCGCTCCAGGCCTCGATCCGGCGGCCCGCCTCGCGGGACGCCTTCGTGAACTCCTCGTTCGCGCGCCGCTCCGTCGTGCGGACCTTCTCCGGCACGGCCCGGACCGTGGCGAGCGGGTCGCCGAACCGCTGGGCGATGTGCGCGTAGTTCTTCTGCGCCAGATCCCAGTGCTCCGACCCGAAGCGTCGGAGGTCGTCGACGAGATCGCCCACGCCGGGCCGCTCTGCCACTCCCGAGACGCCCGTCGCGGCCGTCATACGGAGCCCTCCGGGGGCGTCGCGGGCTCGCGGCGGACGACCTTCGCGACGCGGCGGCGGCCCTCCTCGAACTTCTGGCGGCCCGCGGCAAGCTCGTCCTTCACCCAGGCGTCGGCCTTCTCGAAGAGGCCCTGGAACGATTTCGGCGTGTACGTGTCGAGGAACTTTTTCGCGGCTTCTTCGGGGGAGCCGTACTTTTCGCTGAGCACCTCGTACTGCTTGAACGCGAGCCGCATGTGCTCCTGCGTCGCAAGCTTCACCTCGCGCCCGAAGTCCTTCGCGTCGAGGACGACCGTGGGCTCTCCTTCAGGGAGGATCACGAGGACCTCGCGGCCCTTGAATTCGGAGAAACCGGAGACCTGACCGTTCTGGGAGACCACCTTGGTCCCGAGGATCTTGCCATTCCCGATGTCGATTTTCATAGTGTCCCACACTAGCACACACTATCTAATATATAAAGCTAGTGGTTCTGGACCTCGAACTCGAACGCGACGACGGGGTTTGCGAGCTCGAATGCGACCACGGTCGCCGGCGCCACTTCGCCGAAGACGCCGAGGCGGCGACCCGAAACGAGCAGCGCGCCGCAGCGGCCCGGGACGAAGCCCGGCGCCTCCGCGGCCGCAAGGTCCGCGCCGAGCGAAAGGTCGCGCGACATGGCCTCGACGAGCCCCTTCGCGTCGGAAAACGAGGCGCGGCTCGACGCAAGGACGCCCGCGGCGACGGTCCGCTGTTCGAGCGCACCGTCGGAGCGTCCGACGACGTCCCCCACCTCGAAGAGGCGTTGGGGAAGGTCTCGGTGGACGTTCCTCCGGAGGATCGCAAGGAGCGAGGGAATGAGCGAGGTGCGGAGGATCGTGTGGTCCTCCGTGATCGGGTTCGCGAGCGAGACGTGGGGCGCCTCGGGCCCGCCGAGGTTTCCGAAGGACTCGCGTTCGTTCGTGAGCGTGAGGGTCATCGCCTCGAGGAAACCCAGGCCCACGAGCACGTCGCGCCACCGGCGCGCGGCGCGCTCGATGGGGTGTCGCGCCCCGAACGTGACGGCGCGCGGCCGGACCCCGGTAAGCCGGGAGAAGCCGTGGCCGATCGCGACGTCTTCTACGAGGTCGACCTCGTGGAGCACGTCCGCACGGAACGCCGGGACCTCGACCTCGATGGCCCCGGCCGCGACACGGGCCGCGTGGCCCATCCGGCGGAGCGCCTCCGCCTGCTCCTCCGGCGGGATCGGAAGGCCGAGGAGCCGAGGGGCCGCGTCCACCGGGAGCCTGCGGCGCTCGGACGAAAGGTCCGGCGTCGTCGTCGTTCCCGACGGCGTCTCGATCCGGACCGCCTCGATCTCGCCCCCCTGTTCGGCGAAATTTGCGGCAAGGATCGAGAGCGCGCGCCGCACCCCGGCCGGGTCCGTGCCGGTCACGTCGAGGAAGAGGTCGCGCGTCGCGGGCGTCACCGTCGTCGCGGTCCCGTTGATGATCGGCGGGAACGAGAGGACGGTCCCCCGCGCGTCTTCGATCACGGGGTACCGCTCGTGGCCGACGAGGAGGTGGGCGAAATCCCGGCCCTTCGGGTGCCGCTCGAGGATCGCTCGAAGGTCCATCTCTTCGTCCGATTGGAGGGGCACGAAGCGGACGTCGCCCGGACGCGCGCCGCGGTAGACGAACGGCGGCGCGAGGCGGGCCGCGTCGTGGACCCCGATCGAGACCTTGGCCCGCCGGGCGCCGAGGCCCCAGTGAAGGTCTTCCTGAAGTTCCATCAAGGCGCGGATGCGCTCGTCGTCGACGGCGGCGCGGCGGACGAACGCGCACGCGATCGCGGGGCGCACGGCAAGGACGGTCGGGTCGACCGTGAGCGTCACTCGGGCCGGCGCGACCGGGTACGTCTTCCCGCCGGCCTCGACGCCGAGGAACGCCCGGAGCCCCCGCGCGAGGCCCTCGACCGAGAAGAGGTCCGGCCGGTTCGCCGAAAGCTCGACGGTCCAGACGTCCCCTTCGCGCCGGTCGAGCACGGCCCCCATCCGGGGGAGCGCCTCCGCGAGCTCGTCCTCGCCGGCCTTGCCGCCGACGAGGCGGGCGAGCGTCGGCGCGTCGATGTCGACCGCGGGCACAACCGGGGAAGGCGCGGGCCCATTATAAATCTTCAAGAGCTACGGTCGCGTTCCGGCCCGCGTGACGTCGTCGCGGATCCACGGCTTCTACAAGCTCGCCCGCGCCGAGCGCCTCGCCCACGTGCGCGCGTTCGCGGGCCTTACCGACGAGGAGGCCGCCGCGTTCGAGGGCGCGCTGTCGTTCGAGACGGCGGACCGGATGGTCGAGAGCGCGGTCGGCGTGTTCGGCCTTCCGTTGGGCGTCGCCACGAACTTCGTCGTGAACGGCCGCGACGTGCTCGTCCCCATGGCGATCGAGGAGCCATCGGTCGTCGCGGCCGCGTCGAACGCCGCGAAGATCGCCCGCCCGCACGGAGGCTTCACGGCCGCCGCGGGCCGGGCCGCGATGATCGGCCAGATCCAGCTCGTCGACCTTCCCGACGCGGTGGCGGCCGCGGCCGCGATCCGGGCCGACCGCGCGCGGCTCCTTTCTGCCGTGAACGACCCCGACTCGACGCTGGTGAAGCTCGGGGGCGGCGCCTTCGACGTCGAGACGCGGACCCTCCATACCCGCCACGGCGAGATGCTCGTGGTCCACCTCCTCGTCGACGTGAAGGACGCGATGGGGGCGAACGCCGTGAACACGATCTGCGAGCGGGCCGCGCCGCTCGTCGCGGAGCTCTCGGGCGGCCGCGCCCTCCTTCGGATCCTCTCGAACCTCGCGGACCGCCGCGTCGCGACCGCGCGGGCCGTGTTCGACCGGGACGAGCTCGGCGGCCGCCGCGTCGTCGACGACATCGTCCGTGCGTGGGCGTTCGCGGACGCCGACATCTACCGCGCCGCCACGCACAACAAGGGGATCCTGAACGGGGTCGGCGCGGTCGCGGTCGCGACCGGGAACGATTGGCGCGCGGTCGAGGCGGGCGCGCACGCGTTCGCCGCCTCGACGGGCCGATACCGGAGCCTGTCCCGGTTCTACCAGACGCCGGAGGGCCACCTCCTCGGCGAGATCTCGCTTCCGCTGGCACTCGGCACCGTGGGCGGCGCGACCGGGGTCCACCCGCTCGCGAAGGTGAACCTGAAGCTCCTTCGGGCGACTCGCGCGTCCGAGCTGGCCGAGGTGGCGGTCTCCGTCGGGCTCGCCCAGAACGTGGCGGCCCTCCGGGCGCTCGCGGCGGAAGGCATCCAGAAGGGCCACATGCGGCTCCATGCGAGGAACCTCGCGATCATGGCGGGCGCCTCGGGGACTTCCGTCGAGGCCGTCGCGGCGCGCCTCTCCGAGGAAGGGAACGTGACCCTGCGGCGTGCGCGGGAACTCGTGGCAAAAAAGGGAAAGACCGGCTGAGCCCCCGGTCCAAAGCGTCTATTTCTTCTTCTTGCCACCCTTCTTCTTCGCTTTCTTCTTCTTTGCGGCCACGAGAGGCCCTCCGTCGCACACAAGGACCCAGCCCCCGATGCGACTCGCTAAAAAGCGGCCCTTTTTGCCTTTAAGACTGTCGATTTAATCTTGGAAAAAATGGCCCGCGCGGGCCCTTCCGGGGCTCGGGCGACGGCAGAGGGAGAAGAAAAACGCGGGCGCATCGGGGCCCCTCGTCATGCTCGGGACCCCGATTCACGCGCGACCCTTTCCTCTTTCCTTGCGGAAAGAGAAAAGCGTCGACGGAAAAGAGAAACGCAGGCGGCTCGGGGGTCCTCGCTTCGCTCGGACCCCCGATACAACGGGCGACTCGAAGGGATCTACGCGGTCCGGTCCTCGATCTCCAAGACCTGGCCCGCGGCGACGGTCTGGCCCATGTCACGGACCGCGAAGCGGGCCATGTGGGGGATCTCGCTGAAGACCTCGAGCGCGAGCGGGCGCTGCGGCTGGATCTTCACGACCGCGATGTCTCCGGTCTTCAGGAACTCGGGCTTGTCCTGGGTCGTGGCGCCGGTCCTCGGGTCGATCTTCTTCTGGAGCTCGAGGAACGTGCACGCGACCTGCGCCGTGTGCGCGTGGAACACCGGCGTGTACCCGGGCGCGATGACCGACGGGTGCTGGAGGACCGCGACGCGCGCGACGAACGTCTTTGCGACGCGGGGCGGCTTCTTCTCGGAGTGGCCGCACACGTCGCCGCGGCGGACCGACTTCTTGTCGATGCCGCGGACGTTGAACCCGACGTTGTCGCCGGGCTGCGCTTCGGGCACCTGCTCGTGGTGCATCTCGACCGACTTCACTTCGCCGTGGGAGCCGGAGGGCTGGAAGACGACCTTGTCGCCGGGCCGGAGCTTCCCCGTCTCGATGCGGCCGACCGGGACGGTCCCGATGCCGGTGATCGAGTAGACGTCCTGGATTGGGATCCGGAGCGGCAGGTCCGTGGGCTTCTTCGGCTCCGTGAACTTCCCGTCGAACGTCTTCACGAGGGGGTCGCCCTTGTACCAGCCGAAGTTCGAGCTCGACTTGAACACGTTGTCGCCCTTGTAGGCCGACACCGGGATGATCGGGACGTCGTCGAGCTTGTAGCCCACGGTCTGGAGGAGCTTCTGGATCTCGGCCTTGCGCTCCTCGTACTTCTTCTGGTCGAAGTTCACCATGTCCATCTTGTTCATGGCGACGACGAGCTGGGACACGCCCAAGGTCCGGGCAAGGAAGACGTGCTCCTTCGTCTGGGCCTGGATGCCGTTCACGACATCGACCACGAGACAGGCCGCGTCCGCCTGGGACGTGCCGGTGATCATGTTCTTCACGAAGTCCCGGTGGCCCGGGGCGTCGATGATCGTGTAATAATATTTGTCCGTGTCGAACCGGCGGTGCGCGATGTCGATCGTGACGCCGCGCTCCCGCTCCTCCTTGAGGTTGTCCATGACGAAGGCGAACTCGAAGGTCGCCTTGCCCTTCTCCTCCGCCTCCTTCTTCAATTGCTCGATGAGGTGGGCCGGGATGGCGCCGGAGTCGAAGAGGGTGCGGCCGACGAGGGTGGATTTCCCCGCGTCGACGTGTCCGATGAACACGAGGTTGAGGTGCGGTTTGGCTCCTGCCATGGGAATTCTCCTTTAAGACCGGAAGTAGGACAGAATAGGAGAACCCCTATTAATAAGCGACGGGGTATGGAACGCGGTCAAAGAGTACTTGAATCCGCGCCGCATTTAGCGGCCGGGGTCGCGAGTGTCCCGCGCCTTTGTCCTCATCGACGCCTTGCCCGGTCGCGAAGACGACGTCTTCGAATCCCTATCGAAGATCCCGGCCGTGATCGGCCGGCGCATGCTGGCCCAGAAGGTCGGAAACGCCGAGATCATCATCATGGTCGAGGCGAAGGACCAGGACATGATCGAGAAGGTCGTCTCAGGCCAGATCCGGGGCGTCGGAGGGATCGCGAGCGTCCGGCGCGTCATGACGCACCACACGATCGCCTCTCCGCTCCGCTCGGTCATGGAAGAAATGGAGAAAGAGGCCTCGAAGAAGGCCCCGTGACCTACCCCGAATAGTAGTTCGCGTCGTACGGCTCCGGCTTCACGCCTTTCCGTTCGCGGATCTTTCGGACGATGTCGCCCAATAGTTCGCGCGGCATCGGCTCGAAGCCCGCGTTCTCGGTCGACCAGAGGCAGTGGCCCTGGGTCGCGCTCCGGATCGCGGATGCGAAGCCGAAGAGCTCGGCGACCGGGGCCTTCGCGTCGATCACGACGGATTCCCCCTCGGTCTGCATATCCTCGATGACGCCGCGCCGCTGCTGGATCTCGCGCGTGGCGGGGCCCATCCATTCCTGGGGGACGTTCAGGTAGATCTTCTGCTTCGGTTCAAGGAGCGTCCGGCCCGCGAGCACCATCGCACCGTAGACGGCGTTCCGGACCGCCGGGATCGTCTGCGCGGGGCCGCGGTGGACCGCGTCCTCGTGGAGCTTTGCGTCGATGAGCTTCACTTGGATTCCCGCGACCGGCTCGTCCGCGAGCGGGCCCTTGTCCATCGCCTCGCCGAAGGCCTCGAGCACGAGCTCCATCGTCTCATGGAGCGTCGTGATCCCCTTCGTCGCGTCGACGAAGATGTTCTTGCCGCGGATCATCTTCACGGACCGCGCGAGGTCGCGGTCCCAACCGCACTCGACCAAGGTCGCCGCGAGGTCCTTCGCCTGCGCCTTCTTCACTTCGCCCTCCGGGATCTTGCCTTCCTCGATCGCCTTCAAGGTCGCGTCGTTCAACGGCTCCGTCTCTACGTAGAACCGGTTGTGCTTGTTCGGCGACTTGCCCTCGAACGCCTGCGGCGTCCGGCCGGTCACGACCTCGCGGTAGACGACGATCGGCGGCGACGTCGAGATCTCGACCTTGTGCTCGTTCACGATACGGTAGATGGTGATCTCGAGGTGGAGCTCGCCCATCCCGGACATCAGGTGCTCACCCGTCTCCTGGTCGATCTTCACCTGGATCGAAGGGTCGGCCTTGGCGATCGTGCGGAGGACCTCGACCAACCTCGGGAGGTCCTTCGTGTGCTTCGCCTCGACCGCGACCGTGACGACCGGCTCGGAAAGGTGGACGATCTTCTCGAACGGCGTCATGTCGGGAAGCGACGAGACGGTCGACCCTGCGATCGCGTCTTTGAGGCCCACGACCGCGGCGAGGTTCCCCGCGTCGACCTCCTCAGTCACGATCCGGTCCGCGCCGACCATGAGGCCCACGGACTGGACGCGGTTCGGGTTCGGCATCCCGGAGATGTGGAGCTCTTGGCCTTTTCGGACCGAGCCCGAGAACATGCGGCCGATCGCGACCTCGCCCGCGTGGGGGTCTACGATGATCTTCGTGATCATCATCGCGACGGGGCCCTTCTCGTCGACGCCCAGCATCGCCTTCCCGAGCGACGACTCGATGTCGCCCTTCCAGATGTGCGGGATGCGGTACTTCTGGGCGACGGTCGGGGGCGGGTGGTGCTTCGTCACGTTGTCCAGCACGACCTGCGCGAGCGGCGACATCTTCGCGAGTTCCTTCTGCTTGTTCTGCGAGACGAACTCGTAGATCTTCTTGAAGTCGACCCCGCTCCGCTTCATGTAGGGGACGCTGATCGCCCAGTTGTGGAACGCGCTCCCGAACATCACCGTGCCGTCCTGCGGCTTCACTTGCCAGATCTCCCGCACATCGGCGGGTCCGAGCTTCATGATGAGGCCGTTGATCTCGGTGATGATCTTCACGAACCGCTGCTGCATCGCGTCCGGCTCGACCTTGAGCTCGTTGATGAGCCGGTCCACCTTGTTGATGAAGAGGATCGGGCGGACCTTCTCGCGGAGCGCCTGCCGCACGACGGTCTTCGTCTGGGGCATGATGCCCTCGACCGCGCAGACCAAGACGATCGCGCCGTCGATCGCGCGCATCGCGCGCGTCACGTCGCCTCCGAAGTCGACGTGGCCGGGCGTGTCGAAGAGGTTGATGAGGTACTGTTTGCCGTCGAAGTCGTGGACCATGCTCGCCGCGGCCGCGTTGATCGTGATGCCGCGCGCCTGTTCCTGCTCGTCGTAGTCCAGGACGAGCTGTTTTCCGGCAAGGTCGGACGACATCATGCCGGCGCCGGCGATGAGGTTGTCCGAGAACGTGGTCTTCCCGTGGTCGATGTGGGCCGCCGTCCCGATGTTCCGGATGAACTCGGGCGTGTGCATGATCTCCTTCGCCTTCGCGATGTTGTCCTCTTTTCGGCCCATACGCTCACCTTCGGAAATGGGAAATGGGATATGCCGCGCGCCGTCGGCGCGCTGGAGATGAGGGGGCAGTAGGGGGATTTGGTATAAAAGCGTGTCGGGCGCCTCACCGCGAACTGCCGGCCCACTCCCGGGTCCAGTCAAGCGGGCAGGTCCGGGTCCGCCGGTCGCATACGGCGTGGAAGCTCCACAGGTCATTCCGGTCCTGTCCGTCGGCACCGACGCCGCCGAACAGCACCGCGGACGTTCCATCGACGTTTCCGGCCATCGCGGCGTGCGCGCGGGGGGGCGGGGAATGCTCTGGGAAGAGACGGGTCCAGCCGCCGCTCGGAAACACGGGTCCCCACCACCACGTCTGGGCGGTGACGCCTTGGTCGGTTTCGCCGCCAAAGAGGAGCGGACCGCCGAACCGGAACGGAGGTGCCATCGAGGGGAAGCTCACGGGGGAGGGACGCGGGCTGGAGGGCATCGGATGCCACAGGTCACTGTCGAAGTACCGGCCTGCCGTGTCGTCGCTTCGCGCTCCGGTCTCGGGATCGATGCCGCCGAAGAGCATCGCCTCGGGCCAGTAGAACTGCAGGCCGAAACCCTCCCGGCCGCTGGGATACGGCGACAGCGAGGGATCCGCCCAGGCCGTGCCGGTCCACGTCCAGGTCTCGGTGCCGAGCCCCGGTTCTCCGGTGACGAGGATCATCTCGCGCTCCTGCGGCTGTCCCGGGTGGCTCGCGGTGACCGCGAAGGACCGCGCCTCCGCCAGCAACGGAGGCGCCGCGGTCTGGCTCGAAAGGAGCCGCCATCCGCCTGCCGCGAATTCCCACGTCTCGAAGGCGCCGGCGCGGCGACCCGCGAGCATCACCGTTTCCGTCCGCGGATCCTCGGCGAAGGCGAAGCCCGGCTCGAGCGCGGGGGACGGGGACGATTCGATCCGCCGCCAGTGCCCGTCCCACGTCCACGTGTCGTACACGGGGACGCCGGCCGCGACGCCGCCATACAAGACGAAGGCGCCGGTCTCGCCGCTGAACACGAATCCCGCGTCGTGCCGGGGCGACGGCCCGGTCCCCCCCGAGGAGGCGGGAGGCGCCGCGGCGAAGAGGCCGGCGACGACGAGGGCGATACCGAACCATGCGGCGCGCATGCGGTAACCACTCATCTCCCGGACCTCGGCCAATCCTTGACCCAGTCGTAGAAGCAACCCGCCTTCCGCTCGCAGACGACCCCGAAGTTCCAAAGGTCGTCCCGGTCCCGCCCGTCTTCGCCCACGCCTCCGAACAGCCAAACGCTCTCGCCGTCGACGCTGCGGGCCATTGTGGCGTGGCTCCTTGCCGGCGGCGAATGCGGGGACGGCAGCGGGAACCAGTCCTCGGGCGGGAACCCGAAGAGGCGCCAGCACCACGTCTCGCGACTTCGCCCGGCCGCCGTCTCGCCGCCAAACAGAGTGGCACTACAGAGGGCGGACGGCGGCGACAACGCCATGTGGCTGGTCGCCGGCGGCTGGTGCGCCGGCACCATCGGGCGCCACGTGCCGGTCGCCGACGTGCGGCCTGCCGTGTCGGCGCTTCGCTCGCCGGTCGCCGGGTCGACCCCGCCGAAGTGGATGACGGACGGCTCCGTCGGCGTGTTGAAGAAGAACGCGACGCCGAACCCCTCGCGGGCGGAGGGATACGAGGAGATCAAGGGGTCCGTCCAGGACGTCCCGTTCCATTTCCAGACCTCCGTTCCAAGCCCCGGCTCCGAGAGCACAAGGAGCATCCGGTCGGGGTCGGCTCCGGTAAGGTCGGCCACGATCCGGAACGACGAGACGCTCTTGTCGAGGAGCGGCGGCCCATCCGGACCCGCGGTCGAGCGGAGCGCCCACTGCCCGGACGAAAGCTCCCAGGTCTCGAACGCGCCCGCCGGATTGAGGCCGGCAAGGAGAATCGTGCCTTTCCATCCGGTCTCGTCCGGGCGCGTCGCGATATCTTCCGCCATCGCGAACCCGGGACGAAGCAGCGGCTTCGGGATGGACTCGACGCGCACCCACGACCGGCCGTCCCAGGGCCAGGTGTCCTGCAGGGCGACGCCTTCCGAAACGCCGCCGTGGAGCACGAGGCTGCCCATCTCGCGGCTGAAGGCGAGGCCGGCGTCGTGGCGAGGGAGCGGGGCCCCGCGACCGCCGACGGCGGGGAGCGCGGGGACGAGGAGGACGAGCGCAAGCGCGAGACCCAGCCGGCGCATGGAGGCGGAATCCCCGGTGAGGCCATGAGGGCTGCTTTCCTCCAGCCCGCCGTCTGCGTCGGCACGTGCCGCAAATCTCGGCACGCGCTGAATCTAACGCCAAACGTATTTGGCGCGACGCGCATGCCGCCCCGGTGTCGCGCTCCTCCCCGTTCCTTTCCATCCTTTCCGCCCTTTCCATACTCGCCGGATGCCTCTCTGCATCCGAGCCGCCCGTCGGCCCCGCGGCCGACGTCGCGTCGGTCCTCGCCTCGCTCGACGCCGCCGTCGTCGACGGCCACGACCATTCCGCGACGGCGGAGCACCCAGGCTCGTCGTGGCGCCTCCGCGACGTCTGGGCCGAGTACGTCCCGCTCTCGGGCGCGACGAGGTCGCCGCCGTCGGAGTTCTCGATCCACGACCACTATGCGTTCGTCGCGACGTTCGAACCGAGCGCCGGGTTCGTGATCCTCGACATCGCGGAGCCGTCGGCGCCGACGCAAGTAGGCCGCTTCGACGCGGGCACCGCGTACGTGAACGACGTCGAAGTGTCCGACGACGGGCGCTGGGCGTTCGTGCCGACGCAGCCCTACGAGACCGACCGCGACCCCGTCGAGGGCCCGACCGGCGGGGGCCTTCCGATGGCCGGCGACTACGGGGTCCAGATCGTCGACCTCTCGGACCTGGCGATGCCGCGGCTTGCCGGCCTCTATCTCTCGCAGGACCCTTCCGGTTACCATCGGCTCGACATCGAGGAGATCGACGGGACGACGTACGTGGCGGGCGCCTCGTACGGACTCGGACGCATCGACCTCCTCCGCTTTGACGAGACGCCCGTCCCTCGGCTCGTGCCGATCTCGTTCTACGGCGACCCCCGAGCGGCCGAGCCCGCGAACGCGTGCCCGCGAGGATGCGGGCCGGAATCGTACGGGGTGCACGATGTCACGTTCGGGCCCGACCCGCTCGAAGGCTTCCCGCTCGTTGCGGTCGCGCACTGGAGGGCCGGCGCGCAGTTCCTCGACGCGTCCGACCCGGCCGCACCGCGGTTCCTTGGGAATTGGGAAGCGTTCACCGAGGTCCTCCCGGGAAACGTCCACAACGTCGAGTTCGGAGCGATCGAGGGGCGGCGGTTCGCGTTCGTCTCGCCCGAATACCCCGGCGGGCACGACCGGCAGGGCATCGTCTGGATCGTGGACATCACCGACTTCGGGGCTCCGCGGCTCCACGGGACGTGGTCGCTTCCGGGCCTCCACCCGTACTCGACCGACGAAGGCATCTATGTCTATTCCGCGGACCGCTCGGTGTTTCGCGACGGGAGGCTGTACCTTGCGCACTTCCACGCGGGCGCGATCGTGCTCGACGTGTCGACCGTCGAGAAGGCGGCAGCGCCCGAGCTTCTTGGATACCTGATTCCGGCCGCGGTCGAGCCCGTGCTCTACATGGGCTTCACGACGAACCCGCTGGTCTACGACGTGGTCCCGTATGGGGAGCACGTGCTGTATTCGGACCTCAGCGGGAAGTTCCACGTCGCTCGGTGGGAATGACCCGCGACAGGCGGACGCCCCCGCTCATCGGCGAAGGCGGTAGACGCCACCGACGCCGGCGTGTTTGCCCTCAAAGAGCGGGAGCCCCTGTGAGTCGGGCGAGAGCGCCTGCAAGAATTCCTTGTGCTCGGCGCCCAGCCGGGGTTCGGCGAGCGCGTCCCCGCGGCGTCGCCACAGAGCCTCGAGCTCGGCCCTCGCAGGGTAGCCCCCGGCGTACGCGCAATCGGAGAAGCCGCTGTCGCGGCAGACTTCCAGGAATCGGGGTGCACGGTAGCAACGGGCGAGCGGACATTCGCCGCCGTCCGTGCTTCGTGCAAACGCCGCCTCGACGCTCAATTCCGCGTATCTTGCGTCGCGGATCATGGCCTCGTACGCGACGAGGAGATGAAAGAACACGGAGTCGCGGTTGTACACCATGATTCGCGCCGTCCCCCCGGGTCTTAGCACGCGGGCGAACTCTTCGAGGATTGCCTCGGGGTTCGAAGTGTGATGAAGCACGCCGCCGCAATGAACGTGGTCCACGGTGCCGTCGCGGAGCGGGATCCTGGCATCCCCGTCGCGGATCTCGACCAAACGCACCTTGGGTGCTCCGATCCCGTGCAGCGCACATCGCCAGCGGGCGCGATCCAGCGCCTTCCTCGAGACGTCCATGCCGATCACGCGTCGCGCGCGCCCATGGAGGGCGAATCCGAGGACGTCGGAGCCGGGCCCGCAGCCGTAGTCGAGGACGACCCTATCGTCGCCGACCCCATAGAGGCCCATGAAGTCACGGAAGAGCGGGTACTCGGCGAATCGCCATTCGAGGTAGTCGATGGATTCCGAAGGAGTCGAGAAGTATCGGGAGCAGACCGTGTGCCGGCCCCAATAGCGGTCCACCGGCGTGGGAGCGAGGGTCCCTGTCGACGATCGAATGAGCGGGGGCCCCCTCACCGGCGAGAATCTTGCCTTTGCGAGCCCTTGGAGGCCGCTCGCGCCGTGCTGGACCCCAAGGAACGCGCGCGCGGCAAGGTCCAGCACTCGTGATCCTGATCCGGAACCGTCCTCGCGAGAATGTCCCTCGAACACTCGGTCACCCCTGCACCGAAGGAGGATTTCGGGCGGCATGAACCCGGGACCGAGGCCCGAACCGGCCCTGCAGGGACTTGGGAGGTCTACCCCTCAGGAAGGGGAGGCGACGGACCCCCGCATACGCCCGAACACCCGTCGCGCCCTCGTGCCGTTCGCGAAGCCAGCGCGCCCAGCGCGAAGCGCTCCGCCGTGGCGGAAAAATAGTGAGGGTTTAGCAACGCGAGGTACAAACACCAGAAAGAATAGAACAAGCGAACAAGAGAGGTGGACGGAGGGAGAGACTAA
>JBQTJL010000140.1:0-4866 GCA_052387135.1 Methanobacteriota archaeon
ACGCCCACGACGAGGCCGGCCGCAAGGTCGCGCGAGAGCCGCTCCGCCGAGTACCCTCGGAGCGAGCGGAGGATCGCGGGACGGAACGCAGGGAGCCGGACCGTCATCGAAGCTTCGCCCGTGCGCGCCGGGCGGCCTCGGCAAGATGGCGCGCCGTGAGCCCGTACTTCTCGTAGAGGTCCCGCGGCGAGCCCGATTCCGCGAAGCGGTCCGGGATCCCGACGCGGACGAGGCGGGCGGGCGCTTCCTCCGAAAGGCATTCGGCGACGGCGCTCCCCAGGCCGCCGATCACGTTGTGGTCCTCGGCCGTGACGACGGCGCCGCACTCCCGCCCCGCCTTCGCGACGAGCGCGCGGTCGAGCGGCTTCACCGAGGCCATGTTCACGACGCGGGCGGAGACGCCTTCGCCCCGGAGGATGTCGTGGGCGGCGACGGCCTCCGCGACGAGGGGGCCGCAGGCGACGATCGCCACGTCGGAGCCGTCGCAGAGGGTCTCGCCGCGTCCGATCTCGAAGCGATACGATTGGTCATGGAGGGCCGGGACCTTCGCCCGCGTGAGCTTCATGTACGAGGGACCCTTCCGTGCCGCGACCGCGAGCACCGCCGCTTCGGCCTCGGAGGCGTCGGCGGGCACGAGGACCGCGAAGTTCGGGAGCACGCGGTAGATCGCCACGTCCTCGATCGCGTGGGCGGACGAGCCGTCCTCGCCCGTCATGATCCCGCCATGCGAGCCCGCGATCTTTACGTCGAGGTCCTGGCGCGCGACCGAGGTCCGGATCTGCTCGAACGCGCGCTCGGTGAAGATCGCGAACGTGGACGCGAACGCGATCTTCCCGCACGCGGCGAGCCCGCACGCGGTCCCGATCATGTCCTGCTCCGAGATCCCCATCTGGAAGAACCGCTCCGGCCATCGTTTCTGGAACCACTGAGAGCGGGTGGACTCCGCAAGGTCCGCGTCCAGAGCCACGCTGTTCGGATACAGTTCTCCGACTCGTACGAGGCCCGCCCCGTACCCATCTCTTGTCGGGCGGGCCTCTGAGGAGCCGCCCGCGGCGGCGGTCATGGGGCCCCACCCCACGGCGCGATGCCGCCTCCGCCCAATTCGGGGAGCGCTCGGGCCATCTCGTCCTTCGTGAGCGCGCGGCCGTGGTACTCGGCCTTGTCCTCCATGAATGAGACGCCCTTCCCCTTCACGGTCCGCGCGATGATCGCCGTGGGCTTTCCGTCCGTGCTCCGGGCCTCGTCGAACGCCTTGAAGATCTGCGAGAAGTCATGCCCGTCGATCTCGACCACGTGCCAGCCGAACGCGGCGAACTTCGCGGGCAGCGGTTCGAGGTCCTTCACGTCCTTGGTGTACCCGTCGATCTGGATCCCGTTCGCGTCGACGATCGCGACGACGTCGTCCAGCCGGCGGTGGCTCGACGTGAGCGCGGCCTCCCAGACCTGCCCCTCCTGGCATTCGCCGTCGCCGAGCATCACGTACGTCCGATAGTCCTTCCCGTCGAGCCGGGCCGCGAGCGCACACCCGTTCCCGAACGAGAGCCCCTGTCCGAGCGAGCCCGCGCTCATCTCGACGCCGGGCACCTTCACGTCGGAGTGGCCTTGGAGGAGCCGGCCGACCTTGCGGAACCCGGCAAACTCGGCCGGCGGGAAATATCCGGCCATCCCGAGGACCGCGTAGAGTCCGGGACAGCAATGGCCCTTCGAGAGCACGAACCGGTCGCGGTCGGCCCACTTGGGGTCCTCCGGGCGATGCCGGAGGATGCCTCCGAAGTAGAGCGCCACGAGAAGGTCCGCCTCGGACATCGAGCCGCCCGGATGCCCCGAACCGGCCGCGTACGTCATCTGGAGGGTGTGGACGCGGACCCGTCGCGAAAGCTCCTTCAAGTCGGCATGCGGCGGGCGACTCTCGGCGGACGTTCGGCTCCCCGGCGGCCGAAGGGGGGCCTCCATCTTGAAGGCTGCGGTTTCACGGTGCGCCGCCGAGCGCGGCGCGGCCGGCGTCCGTGAGCCAGACGCCCCCGGACGTGCGCCGAAGAAGCCCCGCGTCCTCGAGGATCCGGACCCTCCGGTGCAGGGCGGACCGGCGCCGGGAGAGGCGCGCGGCAAGGGCGCGCCACGGGATGCCCGGCTCGCCCGCGACGGCCGAAAGGAGCGCGCGGTTCTTCGGCGCCGCGGCGATCGCGTGGCGAAGAGCCGCTTCTTCGCAGAGCCGCTCCGAAGCGCCAAAATAGGCGACGGTGCGGCCGACCCGCACCCGCACGACGAGGTCGTACTGCACGAGGAGGTCCAAGTGGTGAAGCACGGTCCAATAGTCCTTCCCGAGTCCGGTCGCGAGGGCGGCCGCGGTCGAGCCGGGTCTTGCCCGCACGGCCCCGAAGACGTTGTGCCGCGTCGCGCTCGAGAGCACCTCGTCCCGCCGGATCCGGTGGTAGAGCCCCGTCGCGGGAAGGATGAGGAGGAGCGCGCTCGCGATCGCGATCCGAAGGCCGAGGCGCGCCTCCCGCGAAAGGCCCGGCAGGAACCCGTCTTCCGGGTCGAGCGGCGCGAACGCCGGGCCCGCCCCGCGGATCCCGAACGGACCGGGCGCAAGCGACCAGTCGGCACGCCCGGTGCCGTGCGACGGAGCGCTCGGGGCCGGCGTCCACGCCGCACCGAAGGAAGCGACGACCTCCTTCGTCGCGTCCGCGACCGCGACCCCACCCGCGACGCGCGGGCCGGAACCGGGCCACGGCACGGCCGCCCGGACGGCTTCGAGCGCGTCTTCGGCCGCGGCCGGGGCCTCGGTCGGCGGCAAGGATAGGTCGGGGACCTCGAACGGGGGCCGCGCGTCCTCGGCCGACGGCACGGTCGCGGCCGGCACGGCCACGTCCCGCGGCTCGGCGGCGGCGCTCCGCGCGCCATCGACCCGCGAAGCCCCGGCCGACGCGACGGCGGCCGCGTGCGACGACGCGTCGGAGCCTGCGTCCTCCGCTTCGGCCCGGGCGTCCTTCGCGAAACCACGCGCCGTGCCGAGGGCTTCTTTCGGCGCATCGTACGGGTCGACCAGGCACTCGCCGGTGTCGAGCATCACGAGACAGCGGTCGATCGGGTCCCAGACGAGGCAGCGGCCGACGGCGGAAACGAGGCAGGAGTTGGCGCTCGCGGTCGGCGGCGCGGCCGACGCGACGATGAGCACGCCTAGGACGGCGACGAAGCCGCGACCCACGACCCGGACACCCACGACCGGGAGTCGCGATTCCGGCGCTTCAAGTTTCTGCTCACGCCCTATCGCAGTCCGAAGACGTTGGGAAAAACGTCATAAGGGACCGGACGGAGCCGGGCCGACCGCACCGACGTCCGAGCCTGTTGGGAATCTCTTCTTGTTGGTGCGGGAAGTAGCATCGCCGCCCGCGAAGGGCAGGAGAAAAAAAACGATGGACCAGAGACTGTATTGGATCGCATTGGCCTTGGCGTTCTCCGCGGTCGCGCTTCCCGCGACGATCGGAAGCCTCGATATCCCTTCCGTCGCCCCCGGCGCGGAAGCGACCCGCGTCCGTTGCGGCGGAGCGACGATCGTGCAGGGCCCGGGCACGCCCGTCGGCGACGTGGACGTCTGCCCCGAGCTCCTCGTGCGGTGAGCCGATCGCCATGTTCCGCGCTCGCGGGCCTCCCGGGGGCGCTGAGCCCCCCGCCGGCCGCGAGCGGGGAGCAACTCAAAGTACTCCTTTAGAGACACGCCGTGATCGGGTCCGCATAGAAGAGGCAGTACGTCACGAACCGGACGATCCCCTTCACGTCGTGCGGCAGGCACGGGACGTCCGGAGTGCAGGAGTGCGTGGCGCCCGCGACCGGCGCGAGCGGGCCGACGACGCCTACGATCAACAACAGAGCGCATACGCCGAGGACGCGGTTTGCGCGCATGGTTTTCCCCGCGCGGGAACCGGGGTGCCCCGCCTGAAGCCTTGGCCGTGGAGGGCGCGGCCGGACGCCGTCATCCCTTCGCGCCCTTGAGCCTCGCGATGAGGCTCTTGAAGTCGAAGTCCTTCTCGAGGAGGCTCTCTTTGAACGCGGAGCAGTCGACCTTCTCGCGGATGAGCGACCCGAGGTTGCCTTGGGCCCCGATCGAGCCCATGAGGACGGCTCCGACGAGACGGTTCCCCTTGAAGATCAGGCGCCGATATTCCGTGTCCGAGTACTTGCGCGCGATCGCGTCGTCGCCGGCCCCCGCGTTCCCGATCGTGGAAACGAAGAACTTGAAATGGTTCACGCTGTAGATGTCGACGTGCTCGAACCGGACCTTCTCGCCGACCATGTTCGCGGCCGCGACCTCGCCCTGGCGCATCGCGTTCGGCCACGAACCGTTCTGGTTCCTCGCCTCGAGGATCACGTCGTAGAAGTCCGTGATGTCGCCCGCCGCGTAGATGTCCGGCGACGAGGTCTGGAGGTGTTCGTCCGTGAGGATCGCGTTCGTTCCGAGTTTCACCGACGTGAACTTGAGGACGTCCGTGTTCGCCTTGATGCCCACGGCGACGCCGACGATGTCCGCGGGGTACTCGTTGCCTTTCTCCGTCCGGACGGCACGGACGGCGCCGTCCGGACCTTTTAGGAACTCCGAGGGAGTCTCGTGGAAGACGCACTGGGAGCCGATGTCGGAGAGCGCCTTCTCGACGATCTCGGAGCCGACCTTGCTGATGCCTTCCCGCCACCAGCGGTCGCCGCGCATAAGATACGTCGTCTTCACCTTGTTCAAGCCGAGGACGACGGCGATGTCGATTCCGAGGAGCCCGGCCCCGATCGCGACGCCCGACTTTGAGCCTTGCGCTCGGGCGCGGATCTGCCGCGCGTCGACGAACGTCCAGAACTTGTAGATGTGCCCCCCGTCGG
>JBQTJL010000141.1:0-11990 GCA_052387135.1 Methanobacteriota archaeon
TGGCCCACGTACGGGACGTTCAGGCGATGGGCAAGCTGCGGGCCGACCTCGCCCGCCATGTTGTCCGCGGAGCGGGCGCCAAGGAGCACGAGGTCGACGCCGCCGATCCGGTGGACCGCCGCGGCGAGGATCGCGGCGACACTCGTCGAGTCGAGGGAGTACTGCTCGGGGCGCCGGACCAAGACCGCGTCGTCGGCCCCGAGCGCCAAGGATTCGCGGAGCGCGTGCTCGTTCCGCGTGAACGAGAGCGCGACGAGCCGGCCGGTATGCTTCTGTACGAGCTCGGCGCCGTGGAGCACCGCGGCCTTCGCGTTCGGGTCGAGCTGCATCTCGAGCCCTTCGAGGACGGGCCGCGCGTTCGCCTGGATGTGGACCTCCATCTTCTTCGGGACGCGCTTGACGCAGACGACGACGCGGACCATCTAACGACCTCCGGCGGGCAGCGCCTTCGGCGCGCGGGCAGCGGCCTTCGGCCCCGCGGGCAGGCGACCTGCGTCGCCGCAGGCCGCCCCGTCGGCACGTGGCCGGTTCCGCGGGTGGCGCGAAGCTGCGCGCGGTCGCGAACGCGACCTGCCCGCGCTCGCCGCGCGAGCTGCCCGCGCGAAGCTGCCCGCCGTCACCAGAGCACCGGTCCGCGTCTCAACATATCCCGCGCGATCACGACGCGCTGGATCTCGTTCGTGCCTTCGTAGATCTCGCTGATGATGTGGTCGCGGAACCCCTTCGACGGATCCTCGAAGCCTTCCGTGTAGCCGCGGGCGCCGTAGATCTGGAGGCACTTGTCGACCGCGCGGCCGGTCGCCTCGGAGCAGAACACCTTCACGATCCCCGCCTGCATGTTGATCCGGTCGCGCTCGTGCCGCGGCACGGGCTCGCCCTTCGCGATCTTCTCGTAGTAGTGCTCGACCTCTTCGGCGGCAAGGTAGGCCGCGACGCGCCCGACGTGGGTCTCCGTCATCACGTCCGCGAGCATGAACTGGACCGACTGGAAGTCCGCGATCGGGCGCCCGAACTGGGGGCGGAGCTTCACGTACTCCAAGGTCCGGCCGAGGATGCCGATCGCGCCGCCGGCCGTGCCGACTCCGAGCGCCACGCGGCCGCCGTCGAGCGCCGTGAGTGCCACGACGAAGCCCTCGCCGACCTTCCCCAGCACGTTCTCCTCGGGGACCTTCACGTCCTCGAAAAAGAGCTGGGCCGTGGTCGAGCCGCGGATCCCCATCTTGTCCTCGACGCGCCCGACCTTGCAGCCCGGCAACTCGGTCTCGACGATGAACGCCGTGACGCCGCCTCGGGCCCCGAGCGCGGGGTCGGTGACGGCGGACACCATCACGTAGTCCGCCGCGTCGCCGTTCGTCACGTAGATCTTCTGGCCCGAGAGGACGTACTCGTCCCCTTCCTTCACGGCCCGCGTCTGGATGTTCGCCGCATCCGAGCCGGCCTGCGGCTCGGTGAGCGCGAACGCGCCCACGGCCTCGCCCCGCGCGAGCTTCGGGAGGTATTTGGCGCGCTGCTCCTCGGAGCCGTAGAGGTAGAGGGGCTGCGCGCAGATCCCCGTGTGGGCGCCGACGATCGTCGCAAGCGACGCGTCGAGCCGGCCCACCTCTTCGAGCAGGATGCAGTACCCGACCTCGCCCATCCCGGCCCCGCCGTACTCCTCGGGCACCGGGACGCCCATCAGGCCTTGGCGTCCGAACCGTTCGACGAGTTCGCGCGGGAACGTGTGCTTCTCGGCGGCCTCGTAGAGGAGACCGAGGTCCGGCCGGATCTCCGATTCGAGGAACTCGCGCACGCTCCGTCGGAAGAGTTCCTGCTCGTCCGAGAACGCGAACTCGATCGCCATTACTTACCCTGGAACTTCGGCTGGCGCTTCTCGACGAACGCGCGGATCCCTTCGGCGAGGTCCTGCGAACGCGAGACGACGGCGGCCTGGTCGAGCTCGATCTTGAGGCCTTCCTCGATCGGCCGGTCCGCGCCGCGGTTGATCGCGACCTTCGCGGCCTGCACGGCAAGCGGCGCACATTTGATCGACATCCGTTTCGCGATGTCGAGGGCGGCCCGGAGCTCGTCGCCGTCCGGCACGACCATGTTCACGATGCCCGCCTGCAGGGCCTGCGGGGCGTTCACGAGCTGGGCGGTGAAGATCAGCTCCTTCGCCTTGCCCGCGCCCGCGACGCGGGTCAAGCGCTGCGTGCCGCCCCAGGCCGGGATCAGCCCGAGCGTCACTTCGGGGAACCCGAGGCGCGCGCGGTCGGAGGCGATCCGGAGGTCGCAGGCGAGTGCCAACTCCAGGCCTCCGCCTAGACACAGGTTGTTCACGGCGCAGAGGACCGGGAGCTTGAAGTTCTCGATCTTCGAGAACACCTTGTGCCCGAGCTCGACGACACGGCTCGACTCCTCGGGCTTCAGCTTCGCAAGCTCGTTTACGTCGGCTCCGGCGCAGAACGCGTTCGTGCCGGCGCCCGTGATCACGACCGCGCGGATCGCCGCGTTCTCGCCGAACTCGTCGAGCGCCGCGGAGATCTCTTCGAGCATCTTCGGGGAGAGCGCGTTCACCGGCGCATGATCCAGCGTCAAGACGCCGGTCTCGCCTTCGATCTTGGTCTTTACGAACTGGTAGCCCATGGCCTACATCTCCTGTTCCGTCGTGTAGTCGTAGAAGCCGCGCCCGGATTTCTTCCCAAGCCGGCCGAGGTGTACGAGCTGCTGGATGATCTGCGGCATCCGCTGCGACTCGGGGACCCCCATCTCGCGCATGTTCCGCTGCACGTGCGCGATCGTGTCGATCCCCACCATGTCGGCAAGCTCCAAGGGCCCCATCGGGAGCCCCGCGCCCGCCTTCATCGCGATGTCGATGTCCCGCGGCGCGGCGATCCCTTCCTCGTAGCAGAGGAACGCCTCGTTCAGCATGCGGCCGAGGATCCGGTTCACGAGGAAACCCGGCGTCTCCTTCACCTTGATCGGGAGCATCGGGAACCGGTGGTTCCGGAGCTCTCCGAGGAAGTTGATGCAGTCGTCCACGGTGCCGGGGTGGGTCTCGAGGCCGGGCACGACCTCGATGAGCGGCAGCGTGTACGGCGGGTTGAAGAAGTGGAGCCCCACGACCTTCTGGCGGCGCTTCACGGCGGATTGGAGTTCGGAGATCGAGAGCGCGCTCGTGTTCGACGCGAGCGTCACGTGCTTCGGCGTCGCGGCCTCCAGCTCTTGGAAGACCTTCTTTTTTACGTCCATCCGCTCGACGACGGCCTCGATCACGATGTCGACGTTCTCGAAGTCCTTGTACGAGGTGGTGGGCTTCACCTGCGCGAGGATCTCGGCGGCCCGCTCCTTCGTGTAGGTCGGTTTCTTTGCGAGGCGCACCTGCTCGACCTGTTTTGCGGTGAGCTCCACGCCGAGCCGCGCGATGCGGTCGAGCTCGGCCTCCGCTTTCCCTTCGTGGAACGCGACGAGCTCGTCGAGGATCCCCTTCACGTGGGCCATCCCCTTCTTCGTGAGGTCCTCGTTCACGTCCTTGAGGACCACCTGCTTGCCATTCAGCGCCATGACCTCGGCGATGGCAGCGCCCATGAGTCCGGCCCCGACCACGCCGACGCGTTCTACGAACAGCACCATCGGAAGACCTCTGGGGGACGCCTCTATTTACCTTCGATACGTCCTTTCCTTATGAAAGTATATCAAATAGGAGACGATATACGGCTCGGTAAGGCCGCCTCTACGTAGTGTTCCCACGGATACGACCTAACATGGCCCGCGAAAAGGACGACCTCGAGGCGTATTTTGCGAAGCGGTTCGAGGAGCTCGAGCACTTCTCGGGGCGGTTCACGGCCGAGATGATCCACCGGATCTACGGCGAGAAGCGCGACATCGCGGAGGAGGCGCGCGTGAACTCCGAGGTGATCCGCTCGGTCTCCACGAAGTGGAGCGTCGACATCATCTTCCTCCTGCATGCGCTCGAGGCGCTGGGATTCGAGGAGATCAAGCGCTTCCTTCCGGGGATCTCCAGCCGGACCCTCTCGCAGCGCTTGAAGGACATCGAGGGGCAAGGCTATGCGGCGCGGAAGATCCTCTCGACGCGCCCGCCGCGGGTCAAATACAGCCTCACCGAGAAGGGCTACGCGCTCGCGCGGATCGCGGCGCCGATGTTCCTCTTCATCCGGTACAAGGAAGGCCTGCTCGTGCGGCGGCCTTGAGAATACTTACATTATACTTACTTATCTATAAATATCATAAATACGTATACAGTCGTATATGGTGCGCCCCGTATCGCTGAGCGATCCGGCGTTCGCTGCGCTCCGGCGCGAGAAACGGGCGGGAGAGAGCGACAGCGACGTCGTGCTTCGACTCGTCCGTGACGCGCGCAGGGCCGGCCGGAAGGACCCGCGGGCGTTCCTTCTGCGGATCCGGAGCCGGCGGCGCGCGATGTCGTTCGAAGACCAGCTCGAGGTCCTGCGGGGCATGGACGACGCGGACCGTGCCAAGATGGAACGTCGGTGGCGCGAGCGGAATGCCGGTCGTTGACGCCACGTTCCTCGTGGACCTCGAACGGGGCCTGCCCGCCGCGACCGCCGTCCTCGAACGCCTCGCATCCGGGCCGGACCGTCTCGTCGTGCCGGCGCAGGCGGCGGCCGAATTCGCGACGGGACAGGAGGACGCCGTCGCCGCGCTCGCGGACCTCGAATCGATGTTCGAGATCGTCCCCTTCGGGCGGCCGGAGCTCTGCGAGTGCGCGCGCCTTGCAAGGGAGGCGCTTGGCCGTGGGTCGTCTCCCGGCTGGGCGGACCTGCAGGTCGCCGCCACGGCCGTCCTCGAATCGATGCCGGTCTTGACCGCGGACGCTCCCGCCTTCCGTGCGCTGGGCTGCGCCGTCTGGGACTATCGGAACGACGCGGAGCCGCCCGGCTAGGGGTCGCGTTTCGGGACGTTACCGCGCGAAGCTCCGCCGCGTCTGGACCCGGCCGTTGCCGTCGCGCCGCCCGTTTCCGCCGCTCCCGCGCGGTCCGCCGTTACCGCGGTTCCCGCCATATCCGCCATTCCCGCCGTGTCCGCGGTTCGCATGGAACGGATTCCTGCGGCCCGGGGACGGGTCGCGCGGCTCGCGGTCCTGTCCCGGCGTCGAGGGAAGGGGCGCGACGGGTCCGAGTTCGTACGGGGTGAGCCGGATGCCGGCCACGCGCTCGACGTGGTGCACGTCCCGCTCCTCGCCGTGCGCGACGAAGAGGAAGGCGCGACCGGTGACGCCGGCGCGGCCGGTGCGGCCGATCCGGTGCACGTAGTCCTCGTTCGCGGTCGGGAAGTCGAAGTTCACGACGTGCGAGATCCCCTTCACGTCGAGGCCACGGGAGGCGACGTCGGTCGCGACCAAGTGGTCGAAAGCGCCGTCGCGGAACTCGGCCATCACGCGGTCGCGCGCGTTCTGGGAGAGGTTCCCTTGGAGCGCGTCCGCCTTGTAGCCCATCGATTTCAGGCGCTTTGCGAGGCGCTTTGCGCCGTGCTTCGTGCGCGTGAAGATGACGCTCTTTTCGGGGCGCTCCTTCGAAAGGAGCGCGACGAGCGCCGCGGTCTTGTCGCCCGGGACCGGCACCGCGAACTGCTCGGCAAGCTCGGTCGCGGTCGGGCCCTGCTCGGCGCGTACGGTCTCCGGGTGCCGCAGGTATCGCTCGGCGAGCCGGCGGACCTCGGCGGGCATGGTCGCCGAAAAGAGCATCGTCTGGCGCTCCTTCGGGACGAACTGGAAGATCCGCTCGATGTCGCGGATGAAGCCCATGTCGAACATGCGGTCCGCCTCGTCGAGGACGACGTGGCGGACGCGGGAGAGGTCGACGACCTTCTGCTCGAGGAGGTCGAGGAGCCGCCCCGGGCACGCGACGATGCAGGTGATGTCGCCGCGGCGGATGGCGGCGATCTGGTTCCCGTAGCCCACGCCGCCGTAGAACGGGTGCGCCTTGAACGGGGTGCCCTTCGCGGTCTTGTTCAGCTCGTCCACGAGCTGGTTGGCAAGCTCGCGGGTGGGGCAGAGCACGAGCGACTGCGCGGGACCGCGGCCGGGCCGCGTGTCCTCGATGATCGGAAGCCCGAACGCGACCGTCTTCCCGGTCCCGGTCTGGGCCTGCCCGACGAGGTCTTCGCCTTGGAGGAGGATCGGGATCGCCAACCGCTGGATCGGGGTCGGCGTATCGAAGGTCCGGGCGCGAAGTGTCGCGATCGAGTTCTGATTGAGGCCTAGTTTCTGGAACTGTTCCATGTTGATTCCTTGTGCGAGCGTCGAATCCGTCTCGCCTGGCAGCGCCGCGAAACCGCGACGCGATACGCGGACCCGGCCCAATCGAGAGAAAGGGGGCGAGCGGGGTCCGCTGCTTCGGATGCTGTTCTCGGGGCCTCGTAAGGGCCTCTCCCATATAAGGCCTCGGGTACAGGGGCTCGTCAGAACGTATCAGCTTGCGAAGGGCGTGACACGGTCGGGCAAGCCTTATCCTTCGACGCGCGGCTCCCCGGTTTGGGGCGCTGGAGGCACAACATGTTCCAAGAACGACGCACCGTCACCGCATTCGCTCTCGCTCTTCTCACGGCCCTTCCGGCCTTCGGGTTCCTCCCTGCGCCCGCCGCGGGCGACCCCGCGCTCCTCTGCGACCTCACCATCGTGCACGAAGGGACCGTCGCGACCGGCGGCGAGGTGCCGGTCGCCGGCGCGAACTTCTGGACGGACGCGATCCCGGCGTCCTGCATGCGTTCGCCGTTCACGCTCCGCGGCGAGCGCGTCGGCGACGACATCGACGTGTGCTTCAAGAACCTGACCCAGCAGTTCGGCTGCTTTGCGAGCCTTGCCGGCGAGGCCGGCGTCATCCCGGCCGGGACGACGCTCGCCGACATCACGTTCTTCACCGGGCTCCCCGGGAACATCACGCTCGCCGCGCGCCGCGCCGACGCCCCGGCCGTCCTCGGGAACTCGACGCTGGTCCTTCGCGGCGGACCCACCGGCGTCGGGGCCTTGGACGTCGACGTCGGCCCCGGGAACCATCTTTCGGCCGCCTCGCCCACGAAGGCGACCTCGAGCGTCGCGCACGGGACGGTCGCGCGGGACGGCGGCCCCTACTACGGCGAGTACGACGCGGACTGGCGCTGGACCCCGGACGGCGGGTTCGACCTCCGGCGCGCCCCGGTCAATCTGTCGTACTACTTCACCGCGGGCGGCACCGCCATCCCGAGCGGGGCCTCGATGCAGTTCGCGCTCTACGCGGACGGCGTGCAGGTCGCCTCGCTCACCCACCGTTCGCCCCCGACCTCGGGCGGCGGCGTCGTCCTCCACACGGTCCCGTTCGGCAACGTCACGGCCGCGGGGGCCGAGCTTCTCCTGCGGATCGACGCGGGGTTCGTCGATTCGGGCGGCGTCCACGGAATCCTCTACGACTCCACCGCGCACCCGTCCGTGCTCACGATCGGCTCGAACCTCATCGACCCGAACCCGCCGTCGACCGTGGCGGGCCTCGTCGCGACGACGCGGAGCAACCGCAGCATCGGCCTCGCGTGGTCCCCGGCCACGGACGACGTGGGCATCGCCGGGTATCGGGTCTACCGCGGGGGCGGGGCCGCGGGGGAATCGCTCGCGTTCCTTGCGAACACGACCGTGAACGGCTACATCGACCGGGGACTCGATGCGTCGACCACGTACTTGTACGCGGTACGCGCCTTCGACGTCGCGGGGAACGAAGGTGAACTCTCCGCGATCGCCTTGAACACGACGCTCGCCTCGGGCGGCGGCCAGTCCGCCTTCCCGATGACGGTCGTCGCCGTGGTCGACAGCGCATACTCGCCGTACCACTACGACTTCTTAGGGTCGCAGCACCCGTGGAACCTCGACGGGGCCTTGGGCAACGACATCGACTTCTTCGAGCACCCGTCGACCTACATCGCGGGCTTCCCGGCCTCGGCGCCGGCGATCCCGATCACGATGCCTGCGGGGCCCGACACGAACGTGGACGCGCTCCGGGTTGCAGACGCGGCCTCGTGGGCGACGTTCTCCGCCTCGGCCGGTTCCGGGTCCGGCGTCAACCTCTACTGGATCCCCGGGACGAAGGTCGTGGGCGCGGTCCGCTACGGCACGTTCCAGGCGAACAACGACAACCACGGCACCCGGAGCGCCGCAAGCGCCGTGGGCAACATCCACGGGACCTGCCCCGAATGCCTCGTGGTGCTCATCGCAGGGCTCGGGAACAACGGCGTGACATGGGCCGTAGGGCAGCCGTGGATCGACATCGTCA
Organism: Methanobacteriota archaeon; assembly: GCA_052387135.1. GTDB lineage: Archaea > Thermoplasmatota > SW-10-69-26 > JACQPN01 > JBQTJL01 > JBQTJL01. Next base: position 8,253 of record JBQTJL010000141.1, read on the forward strand.
CGAACTCGTGGGAGTCCTGTTTCGCAAGCTGCAACGTGCGGAACGGCATCATCACGGGCGCCGCGCCCGCTGCGTGGAAGACCGCGAGCCAAGACGGAAAGTTCGTCGTCTTTGCGGCCGGGAACGGTCTCGAGAACGGGTTCATCGCGCCGCAGGCCGGGTACTTCAACAGCCAGAAGGGGACCGACTGGGTGGTGAAGGTCGGCGCCGCGGTGCCCTCGACGAAGCAGAGCTACACGGGCTCGACGAAGCCGGTCGACATAAGCAGCATCGGGAGCGCCTACCCAAGCACCGGCGGGACGACCGCGACCGGCACCGGCACCCACAGCGGCACGAGCAACGCCGCCCCGGTCGTCACCGGCATGATCGCGCAGGTCCTCCAGAACGCGCGCGAAGCCCTGGGCGACACGACGCCCGGGCCCGCAGGCGCCGGCGTCGTCGCGACCGGCACCGCGGTCACCTGCGGCAGCGCGAACGCCGCGTGCCCGCTCGGGGACGGCTCGCTCACGCGCTCCGAGCTCCGGGACACCGTCTACTACAGCGTGCTTCCCTCGACCTCCTGCTGCGCCGTGACGACCGCGCTCCCGGGCACCCCGTACAACTACGCGAGCACGGGCCACGGCGTCGTCACCGGCCTCATCGACGGAGCCGGACCCTACCTTGCCCAGCTTGCCCTGATGGACGGTGTCGCGCGCGGCGACAACACGACGCTTCCGCGCCCAGGAGGCGAGGCGAACTGGTTCGTCGTCGACTCGAAGTGCCGCCAGCGGCTCACGGGGACGTGGACCGGCGGGTACTGGAACGGGACCGACCCCGCGATGGACCCGGTCGTCGACCACCTGGCGATGGCGTGGAACGGGTGGTGCTCGAACACGCCTGCTTGGCCCTGAGGGTTCTGTTGCAACGGAGGTTGGCGGGCTCCTTCGGAGGGGGCTGTTGCAAAACGGTTGGTCGAGGGTGCCCACCCCGCGCTCCCGGCAGATTCATATCACAAGAGGACATATAACGTCCTACAGTACTATGGAATCGAGCGCCGCCATCTGGGAGGTCCTCGCCCGGACCAAGCGGGAGGTAATCACGAGCCTCGAAATTGGCGAGCTTTCGCGCCGCCTCGACCGCAAGCCGGAGCACGTGGCGCGCCACCTGCGCCGGGAGGGCTATCTGCTCCCCCTCTTCAAGGGCTACTACCGCGTCCGGAACCCCGAAGAGATCCGCCTCGGGGAAGAGCGCCGCAACCCTCTCGAGCTTTTCGCCCTGGCAGCCGACGCCAAGGGGATCGGTTCCTGGTATTTCGGCCTCCACACTGCCTTGCGCCTCAACAGCATGACGCACGAGGACCGCCGCGAAGAGACCGTCATCAGCGACCGCTTCTACCGCATCCGCGGCGTGCCCATCGGACCGCGGAGGTTCGTCATCCACAAGTGGGCCCCGGCGCTTCTCGCGTTCGGCCTCGTCGAAAAGGGCCCGTACAAGTACAGCGACCCCGAGAAGACGGTGCTCGACCTCGCTTACCTCGACTATTGGAACCGGAAGAAAGGACGGGCCGAGACGCGCACGTGGAACGAGCACGTCGACGCCGCCGACGCGGGGAAGCTCCGGCGCTACCTCGCCCACTACCCCGCCGAGGTCAAGGCGGCCGTGGGGGCGGTCCTCTGAAGGTCTTCGTGCCCATGCTGGCGGCCCACGCCAGGATCGCCGACCAGGAGCTCCTCGAAAAGGACGTGCGCCTTCACCTGCTCCTCGAGGCCCTCGCCGCCGACGCGGCCGTTGGCCCCGAGTTGATCTTCAAGGGCGGGACCTGCCTCATCAAGTGCTACCTCGATGATCCCCGCTTCAGCGCCGACCTCGACTTCACGTGGCGCCCCGTGACGGCGTGGGAGACCCTTGGCACGAAGGAGCTTCGGCGCGCCTTGCGACCCCCGCAACGGTCCCTGCTGGACCGGCTGCAAGCACATGCGGCCGCGCAGGGACTCGCCGTCGATCCCTCCCGTGATGTCCAGTATGGCCAGAGCAACCGGATGATGACCGCCCTGCTCCGCTACGAGAGCATCGCCCGCCTGCCCGGCCTCATCAAGGTCCAGATCAACTTCGCCGAGCCGCTCCTGTACCCGGCGAGGCGTCTGGAGGCGCGCGGCCTGCTCGGGCCGAACCTACCCGCCGCGCTGGCGCTCCTGGACTCGGACCTTCCAACGCGCTACGCTCGCCCCGTCCGACTCGACGCGTACGACGCCCGCGAGATCCTGGCCGAGAAGGGACGTGCCATCCTGACGCGCCAGGCCGCCAAAACCCGGGACCTCTTGGACCTCTTCCTCCTCGAGACGCGCTTGGGGCTCCGGATCGAGGACCACGCGGATGCGATCGAAGCCAAGACGAGGAGCGCCATTGAGCGCGCGCACCGCTACCGTGAGCGGCTGGACCTCGCGCAGGATCGGTTCGATCTCTTGCTGGAGGAAGACGTCCGGCCCATGCTCCTCAAGCCGGTGGACGGCGAGGCGTTCAGAGCGTACCGCGCGCGTGCGCTGAGCCTCCTGGCGCGGGTGGCTGGCGCCCTGCGAAGCACCGCCGGAGGGTGATGGCACCCGTGGGGCGGGAGATCGACCTCATGAGCGAGGTCGTACCCCCAGCACTTCGCGCTCGACGGCGGCCGCCTCCGCCTCGGTCAACGCCAGCTGGTGTCGCGCGAGGTCGAGTTGGAGCCGTTCGTCGCGGTTGACGACGCCGTCGCGGTACGCGAGCTCCACATGCTCGCGATACAGCGCCCGGCGTTCGGCGGCGCCCCGCTCGGCCGGCGCGCGCACGCCCGGCATGGCCGCGTTCGCGACGCGATCGGCGACGCGCTGCAGCGGCGCGATCGCGAACACGAGGAGTCCCGCCGCGGCGATGCCCAAGTACGGCCCGACGCTCCCCGCGAAGAAGGTGCTCGCGCTCTCGCTCACCACGAAGAAGACGCCGACGAAGGCCGCCGCGACGGTGCTCTGCTTGAGAGTCCGCTTGACTTTCCTCCGCACCCTTGGGCGGGGGTGGCCCCCGGCCGGGAGCCGGAAAAGCTTCAAGTAGCCACGCGCCCAGTAGGGGGGCCGAGGACGCTCATGCTCGTCAAGTTCGAGGTGTACCAGGACGGGGACCACTGGTGCGCCCGCGGCATCGGGGCCGACGTGTTCACCCAGGGCAAGACCCTCGACGAGCTGATGCGAAACATCCGGGAAGCGGTGGAAGTCCACTTCCTCGATGACCTGCCCCCCGGCGAGTCCGTCCAAGTGCTCTCCATCGCGGAATTCGAGGTGGCGCAGCCTGGCGAAGCTGCCGGTGGTTAGCGGCCGGGCGGTCCTCAAGCTCCTCACCGGCCTGGGGTACGAGGCCGTCCGGCAGCGCGGGAGCCACGTCCGCCTGAGCAAGCGCACCCCCATGGGGGAACACCACGTCACCGTGCCGCTGCACGACGAGCTGGCTCGCGGCACGCTGAACGACATCCTCTCCTCCGTCGCGCTCTGGAACTCCATCTCCAAGGAAGACCTGCGCGAGCGCCTCCGCTGAGTGCCGGGCAGGCGAGCGCCGCCGGCCCTGCCCGGGGCCCCCATGCCGCCGGGCGGCGATGAGAGGCTCATGCCCGCACCACCTCGGCCTCAAGCTGCTCGGCCTGGTCGGCGCTGAGCCCGAGCTGCCGCCGCAGGGCCTGCAGCATCGCGCGCTCGCTCTTGTCGACGTTGCCGTCCCGCCATGCGACCCGGAGCATCTCGC
>JBQTJL010000142.1:0-15040 GCA_052387135.1 Methanobacteriota archaeon
GGGGGGGGCGCGGGGGGGCGCGCGCCCCCCCGGGCCGGTGTGTTTGCCCGCCTATGGCCCCCAAAGCCTGCGGATCGTCACCGGATCGCACCTTCCGGGATCTCGAGCAGCGTTTCCGACACGAGCACGCCCTCGGTCGCGGAGGCGGACGAGAGGAGCCGGCCGAGCGCGGTCAAATCGACGACCTCGCAGCGGAGCACGACTTCGGGCCGGCCGAGCACGGCGAACGACGCCCGGACTCCGTCGAGGGCGGCAAGCGCCGCGGCGACCTTGGGGGCGTCGTCCGTGTGGGTGCCGACGAGGATGCAGGCTTTCATCGTCAGGCGAACGCCGCGTCCTTCGACACGCGCTCGCGCTCCTCGAACTTCTTGCCGAGGGCCTTCTCGATCGCGCGGTGGAAGTCCGCGATCTCGACGATCGTGCGCTCTTCGCGGATCGCGAACATGCCGGATTCGGTCGCGATCGCCTTGATGTCGGCGCCGGTCGTGCCGTCGTCGCAGAGGGTCGCAAGGAGCGGAAGGTCGACGTTTGCGGCGAGGCTCATCCGCTTTGTGTGGATCTTGAAGATCTGCTCGCGCGCCTTTGCATCGGGGACCGGGATCTCGATGATGCGGTCGAAGCGGCCCGGGCGAAGCAGCGCCGAGTCGAGCATGTCGATCCGGTTCGTGGCGCCGATGATCTTCACGTCGCCGCGGGCGGCAAACCCGTCCATCTCGGAGAGGAGCTGCATCAGGGTGCGCTGGATCTCGCGGTCGCCCGAGGTCGAGGCCTCGTAGCGCGTGGAGCCGATCGCGTCGAGCTCGTCGATGAAGAGGACGGTCGGCGCTTTCTCGCGCGACATCTGGAAGAGCTCGCGGACGAGCCGCGCGCCTTCGCCGATGTATTTTTGGACGAGCTCGGAGCCGGCGAGCCGGATGAACGTGGCCTCGGTCTGGTGGGCGACGGCCTTCGCAAGCAGAGTCTTCCCGGTGCCGGGGGGGCCGTAGAGGAGCACGCCCTTCGGCGGGTCGATGCCGACCTTCTCGAAAAGGTCGGGCCGCGTCATCGGAAGCTCGACCGTCTCGCGGACCTCGCGGATCTGGGGTTCGAGGCCGCCGATGTCCTCGTAGGTGACGTTCGGGGCGTCGATGACCTCGGCGCCGTAGACCAAGGGGTCGAGCGACGGCGGAAGCACACCGACGACGGAGAGGGTCTGCTGGTTCAGCGAGACGCGGGTCCCCGGCACGATCTGGGTCGTGTCGATGTAGTCCGCGGCCTGCACGACGAAGTGGGGGCCGGTGCTCGACTTCAAGACGATGCGGCCGTCCTCGAGGACGTCCTTCACGTAGCCCACGATGAGCGGCGGCGTGCGCATCTTCTCCATCTCGGAGCGGAGCGTCTTCAGTTCGCGCTCCATGCGCTGCCGCTCGGTCTCGGACGTCCGGACCGAGAGCTCGAGGCGGCGCTTCTCCTGCCGCAGCTCCGAGTTCCGCGACTCGAGGTTCTTCACTTTGTCCGCGAGAAACTGCGCCACGTCCACGTCCGGACCCTTCGCGGTCTCTTCGTCGGACATAAGGAGAGTCTACCCTACATCATGTTTCTATATATGACTTATCCTACACGCCTTCCGCCGGACACGTCAAGGTCACTGAACGGTCCGTTCCACCAGTTTAAATGAGTCCGAAAGCATAGACTCGACCGATGATCTGCGAGATGTGCGGGAAGGAGGTCCCGTCGACCCGACGGACCTTGATCGAAGGCACGTCGATGGACGTGTGCGGCTCGTGCGCGAAGTTCGGCGTCGACGCCGTGGGCCACGGAGCCGAGGTCACGGGGCGGTCGCGCATCGTCGAGTCCCTCGCGCGGCGCGAGACCCGGCAGCGCCCCCGGGACGTCTACTCCGAAGCGGGGGAACAGGTGCTCGCCGAAGACTACGGAGAGCGCGTGCGGCACGCGCGCGAACGTCGGAAGCTTTCGCTGGAGGAGGTCGGAAAGGCGATCAACGAAAAGGAGAGCTTCCTCCACAAGGTCGAGGCCCAGCACGTGATCCCACCGGATCCTCTCGTAAAGAAGCTCGAGAAGTTCTTCGAGATCAAGCTCCGGGAGAGCCCCGCGTTCGCGCCGGTCGGCGCAAAGCCCACGGACCGCAAGGCGGTCACGCTCGGAGACCTTTTGAAGGACCGTCTGGAAAAGCCATGAGGACCTTGGAGGGCGCGCGCTCGGACGCGATCCTCGAGGCGGCCCGCGCCTTGCGCGAGGGCGGGCTCGTCGTCTACCCCACGGACACGCTGTACGGGCTCGGCGCGGACGCGACGGACGCGCGCGCGGTCGCGCGCCTCGTCGCCGCGAAACGTCGGGCGCCGGAGAAGGCCATCCCCGTCGCGGTTGCGGACCTTGCCGCGGCGCGGCAGGTCGCCCACGTGACGCCGCTTGCAGAAAAGATCGCGGCGCGACACTGGCCCGGGGCCGTGACGCTCGTCCTTTCCGCGCGCCCCGGGATCCTCGCGCTGGCGGCGCTCGGCGCGCGGGACACGGTCGCGATCCGCGTGCCCGGGCACCCGGTCGCCCTCGCGCTCCTTTCCGCGTGCGGGCGCCCGCTCACCGCGACCTCGGCGAACCGTTCCGGCGGCGCGGACCCCCGGACCGTCGAGGATGCGCGGCGCGAGCTCGGCGATGCGGTCGAGGTGTACCTTTCCGCAGGCCCCGCGGGCGGTGTCGGGAGCACGATCGTCGACGCGACCGGCGCCGCGCCCAAAGTGCTCCGGGAGGGCGCGGTCCCGGCGGCCGAGGTGGTCGCGGCCCGATGAGGATGCTCTCCGGGGCCGACCGCGACCGCTTCCTCGAGGCGGGTCGTCTCGCGGCCCGTGCGAGGGATTACGGACGAGGCCTCGTCGTCGAAGGTGCCCGGTTCCTCGACGTCGCGGGCGCCGTCGAGGACCTCATCCGGAAATCCGGCGGCGAACCGGCGTTCCCGGTGAACCTGTCGGTGAACGAGCAGGCGGCGCACTACACGCCGCACATCGCCGACGCTTCGGTGTTCCGCCGCGGCGACGTCGTGAAGCTCGATTGCGGCGTCCACGTCGACGGCTTCATCGGCGACACCGCCGTCACCGTCGAGGTCGGCACGGACACGCGCGCCTCCCTCCTCGGCGCCGCGCGCGAGGCCCTGAAGCGCGCGGTCGGGATGGTGAAAGGGGGGCTCGAGCTCTCGGTCCTCGGGGGCACGATCGAGGCGACGATCCAGACCTTCGGATATAGACCGGTCGCAAATCTCACGGGGCATTCGCTCGAGCGCTACGAGCAGCACGCCGGGATCTCGGTCCCGAACGTGCCTCGGGGCGAGGGCCGCCTCGAAACGGGCATGGTGGTCGCGGTCGAGCCGTTCTCGACCGACGGCGCGGGCCGCATCGAGGACGGCGGGCCCGGCAACATCTACCATTTCCACGCGCCGAAGCCGCAGCGGGACCCGTACGCGCGGGACGCGCTCGAATACATCCGCACCGAGCACGCGGACCTCCCGTTCGCTTCGCGATGGCTTGCGGCGGCGGTCCCGCCGGAGAAGGTCGAGCACGCGACGCGGCTGCTTCTTCGCTCGGGCGCGATCTCGTCCTACGGGATCCTGGTCGAGGTCGCCGGCGGCATGGTCGCGCAGGCCGAGCACACGCTGATCGTGACGGACGAGGGGTGCGAGGTGACGACGCTTTGAGTCGCTTTGCTACGGGCCACGATCGGGCTACGATGATAGCGATGAGCGTACGGGCGGTCTGACGCTCGTTGCTGTTCTTCGTAGCGCCTATCGTAGCGCGAAGCTCGTCGCCGGACCCCCAACCTAAGGATGCTCCCGCCGGGATTTGAACCCGGGTCGCAGGCTCGAAAGGCCCGTATCCTTGACCGGACTAGACTACAGGAGCGACGCGTCCCGAACGGAGAACCTCCGGATGAACGTTTCTCTCCCGGGTCGGCCTCACACGCCCGCGAGCGCGTCGTCCGTGGGTTCGGGCGCCGGTTTTTCCGCCGCCTGGCGGTCGTCGCGCGGGGCGACCGCGGGCGCGGCCGCGCGCGAAAGGGCGCGTCGCAGGGTCGCCGCCGCCGCAAGGAGGGCCGAGAGACCGGTCACGGCCGCGAGGATGTAGAGCGGCCGGAACCCGCCGGGAACGAGGGCCGTCGCGAGCGCGGCAAGTCCCACGATGCACGGGCTCACGCCCACCGAAAGGAGCGCCTCGACGACGCGTCCTTCGGCGGTCGCGGCGCGGGGCGCCACGGCCTGCAGGAACAGGTAGCCGGGCGCGACGAGGAGGACCGGGACCGCGACGAGGAGTCGCGCCCACGAGCCCGCGGGGAGGAACGCGAGGGCGATCGCGCCACCGGCGACGAGGCCGAGCGCGACGAGGAGGTCGGTCGGATCCGCGGGGCGGCCGGCGCGGTATGCGTCCGCCACGGTGTCCCATCGGCGCTCCGTACGGATGAGCGTTCCGCCCTCGCCGCCGAACCGTTCCGTGACGCGGCAATCACGCGCAATCCGCAATTTTAGGTCTGCACCAAATCCCCTTTGTCCCCCTTTGGTGTCGGTCCCTCACGGCCACCATGGACGCAAACCTACGGCAGGGGCCGACTCTCCTCGTCTGCGCCGCGCTCGTTGCGGCAATCGTCGTGGGGATCCGCCTCCGACTCGAGGATCCGCTCTCCGCGACGGGCCTTCCCGCGGAGAACCCGTACACGCACCTCGTGCTCGTGCGCGACCACGTCGCGGACGGCTCGATCGACCCGTTGCACGCGCGCGGCGCGCTTTATCCGCCCGGGATGCACGCGGTGCTCGCCGCGGCGTGGATCTCCACGGGGGCGGACCTCGTCTCGGTGATGCGCTTTGCGCCCGTCGTCTTCGGGGCGGTGGGCGTGCTCGGGATGGGCCTCCTTCTCCTTCGCTTCGCAGGTCCGGTCGCGGCCGTGGTCGGTTCCCTTGCGTATGCGATCGCGCCCGAGATCGTGTTCCGGACGACCATGATGGCGCCGACCGCGGTCGACCTCGCGGTGCTTCCGTTCCTCTTCTACGCGCTCCTTGAGACGGTGCGCGGGCGGCTCGCCTTCGCCGCCGTCCTCGGTGTCCTCACGCTCTTTGTCACCTTCTCGCATCCGTGGCTCCTCTCGATCCTCCTCCTTTCGCTCGTCGCCTTCCTCGTCGTCGCGTGGACGTTCCCGTGGCCCGCGGACCGGGCGGCGCCCGTATCGCGGTCCGGCTTCGCGGCCGTCGTCGGGATCTTCGGCGGGGGCTTCGCGCTCACCGTCTCCGGTTGCCTCGGCGCGTGCGGGCCCGGCTTCCGCGACGTCTTCACCGGCGGCGCCGACCTTGCGGTCCTCACGCCGGTGCTGCTCTCCGCCTCCGCGCTCGCGGCCCTGCTCCTTTGGCGCGGGCCCCGGTTCCTTGGACGGCTCTTTGCGCGGACCGCCGCGGACCCCTCGACGCCGCCCCCGAAGGTGCCGACGCGCGCGAGCACACTCCTGCTCCTCGGCCTCGGCGCGTTCACGCTGCCCGGCCTCCTCGGCGGCCTTCCGGCCTTCGTGGACCTTCCGGGGATGTTCGGGACCTCGATCCTCGTCGCGGGGATCGGCGGCTTCATCCTCGCCCCCCGGATCCCGCGGCCGATCACGCACATCGCGGCCGGGCTGTTCCTTGCGACCTATCCGTTCGTGATCTACAACCCGCTCGAGAGCGCCTATTGGCCGCACCGGACCGCCGCCTACCTCGGCGTCTCGCTCGCGATGTTCACCGGGCTCTTCGCGGCGGCCTTGGTCGAAAGCGTCACCGCGTCCCGGGAGCCGGCCCCGGAGGCGCGCGGGATCCCTCGGGGGTTCCTCCGCCGCACCCCGTTCGTCGCGGCGGCGGTCGCGACGTTGTTCGTCGCCGGCGCCGTCCAGGCCGGAACACCCGAACCGTGGCCCTGGTACCGCATGTACACGGGCTGCGAGGCGGAGGCGCTCCGGGAGATCGCGCCCACCTTCGCAGACGGCGAAGGCACGCCCCTCCTCGTGGGCTCCTGGGAGGCGAAGCTCGTCCTTTGGGCCTTCGGCGCCGATCCTTCGGAGATCTGGCTCGGCCGCGGCTTCTTTGAAGACCCGGGCGAGCGCGAGCGGAACCGCTACACGCACATCTTCCTGCTTCTCGAACCGAACGTGCCGGACGGCACGGATCCGTCGTTCCTCGGCGCGGCCCCCTGGAAGGAGCGGGGCCGCTGGTGCGTCGAGGGCGGCCGACCCACGATCCTCCTCTACGAGGCGAACTAGGATGGCCCCGAACCCCCTGTACCGCGCCAGAGCCCCGACCGGACTCGTGACGATCGTGCTTCCCGCCAAGGACGAGGAGGCCGCGATCGGAAAGACGATCCGCGCACTCCCGATCCGGACGCTGTCCGCGATGGGCCTTTCGACCGAGCTCGTGGTCCTCGACGGCCGGAGCCGGGACGCCACCGCCGCGATCGCCCGCGAGGCCGGCGCCCACGTGATCGTCGACCGCGAGCCCGGGAAGACCTCCGCGATGCGGAACGCACGCGACGCCTTCCGCGGGGACTACGTGGTGATGCTCGACGCGGACGGTTCCTACGCGACGGACGCGATCCCGCGCGCGCTGGGGCCGCTCCTTCGGGGCGAGGCCGACGTCGTGATGGGCGACCGCGTGCCCCTTCCGGGCGCGATGACGCCGTCCCACAAGTTCGGGAACGCCGTGCTCTCCCTCACCGCGACCGTCCTCTACGTGCGCCCGTGCCCGGACGTCTGCACGGGGCTCTGGGCGTTCCGCCGCGAGGCGCTCCGGAAGATCCCGCTGCACGGCCACGGATTTGGCCTCGAGGCGGAATTGTTCTCGCTTGCGACGCGGCTCTCGCTCCGGATCGCGCATGTGCCCGTCGACTATCTTCCCCGGGAAGGGACGCCGAAGCTCGCCGGCCACGACGGGTTCCGGATCGCGGGGCGACTCGTCGTGTCGCGGCTGCGGCCGCTCGCCGCGGCCTCGGGCGGCGCGAACGCGCGTCGGCGGCCCGTCCCGGCCGGAGGGGACACCCGATGACCGCCGGGCTCCGCGCCGCCGCCACGATGCTCGTGCTCGTCCTCTCCGGGCTCACCGTCTCCGGGGACGCGGACGCCGCGACGACGCAGGTCCTCGCGATCACGTCGGCCACCGCGTCGCCGACCGTGGCCTATCAGGCGTTCGACGGGAGCCCCCCCAAGGTGTTCGACATCGATCGGGACGGGGACATCGAGATCATCGTCCAGAACGACAACCAGTGGGTCTACGTGTTCGATTCGCGGAACGGGCGGCTCCTCTTCGAGGTGAAGACGCCGTTCCCGGCCGGGTGGTCCGCGCGGAGCCTCAACGGCCCCGAGATCGCGATCCTCGCCGAGGACAACACGGTCCGCCTCGTCCTTGCGAACTCGGCCGCCGTGATCGCGGTCTACCGCTTCGATCCGGGCTCGAGCTCGGGGACGCGCCTCAGTTTCGTGAAGGAATGGCACCGCCGCCTCGACGATTGCTTCGGGAAGAACCGGCCGGACGGCCCCGCGATGGACGGGAAGCCCGTGCTCGCGGACCTCGACCGGAACGGCCGGCTCGACATCGTCGGCTCGACCGAAGAGAACGGCGTCTTTGCGCTCCGCACGGACGGGACGGACCTTTGGCCGCCCGTCTGCATCGGAGGCGGGAACGCCGAGCCCGGCGTGGGCGACGTACGCGGCGATTCCTATCCCGACGTGATCCACGCCTCCGACGCGGGCGTCGTCACCGCGATCAACGGACGCACCGGCGCGCAGCTCTGGCGCTTCGACGTAAAGCAGCGGTTCAACCTCGGGGTCGCGAGCATGCCGGTCGGCCCGTCCGTGACCCAGCTCGACGGCGTCGGCGGGCCGGACGTCGTGATCGGCGTGCGGGACGCCCACGACTCGACGAACCTCGCCGCAAACCATGCGACGCTGCTTGCGCTGAACTCCGCGGGCCAGCTGCTCTGGGCCCGCCAAGACCCGCAGGGGAATCCGCTCACGTATACGCACGCGATCGTGGTCGATGCGGCCGGTGACGGCGCCTCCGAGGTGTACTGGGGCGACTGGAACACGTACGGACACAAACCGCCCCCGCCCGCGTCGCCGGACGCGTGGAAACGGACCGGGCCCGCGAACTACTACCGGTACGACCGCGCGGGGAACCTCGTCTGGAAGACCGTCCTCGACACGTGGTGGTCGAACAAGGACCTCGCGGTCGCGGACGCGGACGGCGACGGCGTCCAGGAGGTCCTCGTGAACTGCCCTTCGAACGACGGAGGAGAGGACGGGATCTGGTACCTCGACTCGAGAACGGGTACCAAGGAGACGTTCGTCTCGGTGCGGCCGTGGAAGGTCCAGCGGGGTCCGATCGTCGCCGACCTCTACGGGACGGGCGGGATGCAATGGATCGTCCCGGCCGACCCGCACACGACCTCCGCGGGACCCGCGATCCTCGTCTACGACACCGGCGTCGGGTACGACGCCGCCTGGCCCCATCTTCCGTACGCGAGCCGGGGCGCGCCCGCGCCGCCGCCCCCGCCGCCGTCCGGCACGTTCGACGCGAACTTCCGGATCAAGTCGCCGAACGCCTGGTGGCAGGAGGTGTACGTGGAGCCCGCGACGCCCCGCACGATCGCCGGAGTCGAGGTCCGGATCAACGGCCAGCTCCCGTGGCGGCCGATGACCAAGGCTTCGTGGTGCTGCAACGCGTGGACGTCCTCCTACAACACACCGGCGGGCACGCGGGTCGAGTTCCGGGCGACCGACACCGGGAACTCCGTCTCGCAGAGCGCCCCGTTCACGTGGCTCGACGGGACCCTCGTGAAGGGCAGCGTGCCGCCGGACGATGGCACGCCGCCGCCCCCGATCCTCACCGCGTCGTTCAGCATCCCGCCCGGCGTGAACGAGTGGTGGGTCGCGGTCGAGGTGCAGGCCTCCGCGCCGGTCGTCTCGGTCGAGGTGTTCTTCAACGGCGCGTGGCGGCCGCTCGAGAAGATGGATTGGGACACCGTGACGTGGGCCCGGTCGTACAACGTGGTCCAGGGCACGACCGTCCAGTTCCGGGCGACAGGCTCGAACGGAGCGCAGGCGACGTCCGGCACGTACCAGTGGCTCGTTTCGGGCTCCGACTTCAGCGCGACGTTCACGGTGCCCTGGACGAACGTGAACAACTACTGGGTCCAGGTCGTCGTGTCGGCGAGCCGGCCCCTCACCAAGGTCGAGGTCCTGATCGGAGGTTCGAGCACGGAGTGGAAGCCGCTCGACCGCATGACGTGGGACTCGAGCGGCCGGACCTGGGCGAAATCGTACCCGGTGCCGAAAGGGACCGCCGTCCGGTTCCGGGCGACCGCGGACACGGGCGCGACCGCCGACAGCGGGACCTTCACGTGGCCGTAGCATGCGCGTGACGCTCGTCTCGCCGTTCGACCCGTTCCCGGCCGACGAGGCGCCCGGAGGCGCCCACGTCGGCGGCGTCGAGCGCGTGTTGGGTTCGGTCGCGACGGAGATCGCGCGCCGCGGGCACGAGGTGACGTTCGTCACGTCGACGGCGGCGCGGGATCCGGTCGCGGAGGAGCGGCGCGGCCGGCTCCGTGTCGTCCGGCGCCCGCGCCGCTTCACCGTGTTCCGGGCGCCGTGGGCGCCGCTCGCCGAGGCGGTGGATCGCGGAGCGCAGGTGGTCCACGTCGCGGCGACCTACCCGTTCACGACGCCGTCGGTCCTTTCCCGCGCGTCCCGATTGGGGATCCCTTCGATCCTCGATTTCCATTTCGAGCCCGTGGTCGAGGGCCCGGCCGGCCGGCTCGCTGCGGCGCTCTATCGCGAGATCGGCCCTCGCGCCTATCCGCGCGCCGCCCGCGTGCTCGTCCGGTCCCGCGCGTACGGGCGCGCCTGCCCGAGTCTTGCGGGCATCCCCCCCGCGCGGTGGCGCGTCGTCCCGAACGGGGTCGACCCGGCCGTGTTCCGCCCGAACGGGAGCGGCGTCCACGGGGACGCGGCGGATGCGTATCTGCTCTTTGTGGGGCGCCTCGTCCCGTACAAGGGTATGGACGTACTGCTTACGGCGCTCGCTTCGATGCGGGAGCCGCCGCGACTCGTCGTCGCCGGCGACGGCCCGCTCCGCGGCGCGCTCGAGCGGCGCGCGGTGCGGCTCGGAGTCCGCGCGGAGTTTTTGGGCCGCGTGCCGGACGATCGCCTGCCGGACCTCTACCGGGGCGCGCGCGCCACCGTGCTCCCCAGCGTGAACGGGCAGGAGGCGTTCGGCATCACCTTGATCGAAAGCATGGCGGGCGGGACGCCGGTCGTCGCGTCGGACCTTCCCGGCGTGGGCGAGGTCGCGCGCGAAGGCGGCGTCACGGCATCCCCGGGAGACCCCGAGGCGCTCGCTACCTCGATCGCAACGGTGCTCGACGCGGAGCTTCCCCGGGGGCGGGCGCTCGCCGGACAGGTCCACGAACGATACTCGTGGCGGGCCGTGACCGACCGCCTTCTCTCGGTCTACGAGGAGGTCCTGTGCGGCTCCTCGTCGTGACCCCGTACGGCTTCCCCGAGGGCGGCGGACTCGAACGGTACGCGCACGAGGTCCTCGTCCGGCTCGGCCGCCGAGGGCACGAGGTCGAGGCGATCGCGTTCCGTGCGACGGGGACGAGGAACGGGGGACGAGCACTGGAAGCGCCGTACCGCATGACCCGCGTCGATCCCCTGCTTCGGCTGGGGAACACGCCCGTGCATCCCCGCTTCGGCCGCATCGTGTCGGCCCGGATGCGCGCCCGGCGGCCCGACGTCGTCGTCGTCCACACGCCGGTCCCGTTCCCCGCCGAGGCCGCCGCGCGGGCCGCCCGCGCCGCGGGCGTCCCCTACGTCGTCACGTACCACGCCGGCCGCCTTCGGGGCTCGACCGCCTTCCTCGATGCCCTGGCGGCCCTCGACCGGGCGACGACCGAGCGCTCGATGCTCGAACACGCGGCGGGGCTCGTCGCGGTCGCCCCGTTCGTCCGGGAGCACGCGCTCGCCCGCCACCGGCCGCGGGTCCGCGTGGTCCCGCCGGGCGTCGACACGGACCGGTTCGCGCCGGAAGGGCCCCCCGAGCCGGGCCGGCTCCTTTTCGTCGGGCCCCTTTCCGGGGCCTACCGGTGGAAAGGGATCGACACCCTGTTCAAGGCGTTCGCGTCGGTCCGACGCGAGGTCCCCGAGGCGCGACTCACCGTGGTCGGAGACGGCGAGCGGGCGGCTGAACTTGCGGAGACCGCTCGGCGGCTAGGGGGGGCGTCGAGTTTGCTGGACGCGTCTCCGAGGCCCGGCTCGTGGACGAATACCAGCGCGCGGCGGTCACCGTGATCCCCAGCACGACCGACGCGGAGGCGTCGCCGATCGTGCTCGCGGAGGCGAACGCCTGCGGGCGGCCCGTCGTCGCTTCTCGCATCGGCGGCATCCCCGACTTCCTTTCGCACGTCGAGAACGGCTGGCTCACCCGACCCGGGGACCCCGAGGACCTTGCCCGGACCCTCGTGGCGGCCCTCGCGGACCCCGAGCGGGCCTCCGAGATGGGCGGCCGCGGCCGCAAGATCGCGCTCGCGGAGCGCGATTGGGACGAGCTTTCGCGAAAGACGGAGACGATCTATCTCGAGGCGATCGGACGATGAAGCGAACATACGGGCTGGCGTGGGCGTTGGCGTCGCTCGTGGCCGTTCCGCTGGCGCACGCGGCGGACGCGCCGGCGTGGATCCCGCCGGACGGCTCCGCGGCACCGGCGAAGAGCCTTTCGGACATCCTCCGGGAGGTGGCGGTCGGAAGCGCGGTCACGACGAAGCCCGTGAAGGTGTCGAAGGTCTCGTGTCCCTCCTGCGAGTCGGCGACGGTCGCCGCCGACTTCTGGGTGACGGACGGACGACGGACCCTCCGCGTGCACGTGCCGCACACGTGGCAGGCGACGTTCAACGTGAAGAAGCAGAATTTCGTGCCCGAGGTCGGGATGACGGTCGTCGTCCAGGGCCGCCTCGACGAAGGGCCCGACGGGCGCGTGCTTACGATGAAGCGGTTCGGCGAACGCGATCACGAGGGGCCCACCGTGCACGCCTACGACGTCGCCGCGGGCAAGGTGCCCACCGGGCGGTTCGTGTGGCTTTCGCCGGCGACGGTGTTGAACGTCGGCCATTGGGACGACGGCGACTTCACGTTCGCGGTCCGCGACCCGGACGGCGGGGGCTTCGTGAACGTCGAGCTGTCGCCTCCGTTCTGGGGAAGCCTCCGGATCCCCCACAAGGGCGACGTCGTGCAGCCGTACGGGATGGTCCGTTTCGACCCCGACCACAGTTGGTGGGAGATCCATCCGGTCCGGTGTTGGGCGCCGGACGAATGTGTCCCGATCCGCGCGGACTACGTCCGGAACGCGCCTCCGGCGGGCACGCCCGCGACGGGCGGCTCGTATCTCGAGGGCGGCCCCGAGCCGGTCTGGGTGCCGCGGTCGGGCTCCGGCACGACCGGCACGCTCGCGGCAAGCTTCCACCCGCATGCAAACAGCAACGAATGGTGGACACAGGTGCGCGTCGATGCGGTGCGGCCCGTCGTAGCCGTCTACGCCTCCGCGGACGGCGGGGACTGGAAGGGCCTGAACCACGCGTGGTGGGGCGACTGGATCCGCTTCGGGTACGTGCCGGCCGGCTCGATGGTCCGGTTCCGCGCGGTCGCGGACGACGGCTCCTTCGCCGTGTCCGAGCCCGTGGTCTGGCCGCCCTGAACGTCACGGAAGGGTCGCTTCGCGAGCGATTCGGAGCGCCCCGAGCGGGTCCCGGCCGACCGGCACGAGCGGACGCAGGACCCGCTGCGCCTCGGAGACCGGCACGGTGCCGTCCCGCGAGGCCGCAAGGAGCGCGAGCGTCGCGACGCGGAGCCGTCCCGTCGGATGACGCGCGAACCGGCGGGTCCGCAGGACGTACGTGATGTGGTCGGCGACGCCGTCCTCCTTCGCATAGGCGTCGATCGAGCCGAGGCCTGCGTGGGACAGGGCTTCGGGGACGGCCGCGAGCACGGCCTCGCGGGCGCGGGCCCACGCCCCGGCCGGGTCGACCTCGGGGGCGCGGTCGGGCTCGGTCTTCACGCGGAACGCCCAACGGGTCCACGCGTCCCGGAGCGACGCCGGAGCGAGCGCCCATCGCTCCGTCACCGAGGGCGCGAACGTGCCGCGGGAAAGGAGCCGCGCGTCGAGCGCCGCAAGCAAGGCCTTCGCCGCTTCGCGTCGGCGCTCCTTGGCGTCGTCGGTGCCGGTCGCAAGTAGGAGGCCCGCGGCGCGGTTTGCTAGGAGGCGGAGACCTTCGGTCGGGCGGACGTCCGCGGGCGAGCGGACCCGGATCCGTCCGAGGAGGTCCGGCCCCCAAAGGACGCGGCCGCGGAGCGCCGTCTCGTACCAGAATATCGTCGGCGCGACGAACCGGAGGCGCCACGCCGCGACCGGGGCGAGGTCGACGTGGAGGCCGAGACGGGCCGTAAGGGACTCCCGGAGCCGCGCGTAGGGCGTGCGGGGGCGGGAAAGACCGCGGATCGCGACGAGGTCGTAGTCGTTCTGGGGGACGCCCTCGAGCGTCGCGCCCTCGCCGCGGGCAAAGCCTCCGGTGAGGACCAAGGAGCGGAGCCCGGGGTCTTCGGCGCGGACTTCGGCAAGGACCTGGTCGAGGTCGCGCCGGATCCGCGCGACGACCTCGGGCGAGTCTCGCGCCGTAAACGCGGTCGTCGCCGCCATGGCCTCACACGGTCGCGGGAGCGGGCGGAGCGGGCGGCGGGCCCCGGGCGGCGGCCAGCGGGCGGACGCGGGGCGCGCCGGCAAGGAGGCTCGATCCTTCTTGTCCCGGAGGCACGGGGACGCCGAGGAGGTCGCAGAGGGTCGGGAACACGTCGACCAGCGGACGCCGGCCGACCTCGCGCGCGGACGCGCGGTCCGCGCTCGTCGCACGGACCGCGGCGCCGTAGGCCTCTTCCTCCTTGTCGATGTAGCCGTGCATCCCGAGGATGCGCGAGTCGACGACGTGGAAGGAGTCCGGCCAGAAGAGGACGCCCGGGTCCGCGACGATCAGGCGGTCGCCCCAACGGCGATCCGTCGGGATCCGGAGGCGTTTCCGTTCCTCGTCGGAAAGGATCTGCGTGCCCGGGATCCGGGGAAGCACGGCCTCGACCTCCTGGCGGCCGCGGTCGTTCAAGTACCAGAGGAGCGCGATTGTGCTGTTTACGAACACGACGTAGTCCTTGCCGGGGGCGGCGCGGGCGGCCTCCAAGGCGCCGAGCACGTCGACCTGCCGCGAGACCGGGCCCATGCCGTGGTCGCCGCACACGAAGAGGTCCCACGAGTCGTAGCCCGCGCCGAGGGCTGCGTGCACGGACGCGAGCCGGTCGTCGAGCGTGCGCAGGTACCCTTTCTGCATCGCGGGGCTGAAGGGGCCGTGGACGTGGCCTTGCTGGTCGAGCACGCTGAACTGGGCGACGAAGAGGTCGCAGGGCGCGCCTTGCCGGAGCTCGCGGACGAGCATCGCGTGCACCTCGTCGTCGTTCCCCGAGACCGGGTGCGCGAGGTATCGGAAGGTGCGTCCGTTCGCGCGGGCAAGGTCGAAGATGCTGGGGGCCCCGAGCGCGCCCTCATCGAACATCGGGCGCATGTCCTCGCAGGGGCGGAAGAACGGAAGGTACCGGGGCGGGATCCATGCGGGGTCGGTGTGGTAGGCGCCGGTCTTCCACTTCGTGATGCGGTCGATCGCAAGCCGCGCCGGGAACGAGACCTTGCGGGGCTTCACGAGCGCCCCGAGCGGGCCCAAGTGCCGGACCCACCGGAACGGGCTCGCCGCGGGGTCGAACACGAACGCGCTGAAGTTCCCGGACGTGTCCGGGTAGCGCCCGGAGAAGAGGACGGTCCGTTGGGCGAAGCCGGGCGGGCTTTCGAACTCGCCGGAGATCCCCCTCTTTGCGAGCCCGGAGAGGAACGGCATCGAGTCGGGGCGGACGTAGTCGGAACGCCCGGCGTCCATGATGATGAACACGGTGGTGTGGCTCATGCTTC
>JBQTJL010000143.1:0-3904 GCA_052387135.1 Methanobacteriota archaeon
TTCACGATGCTCCGCGGGTCTTCCGGCGCGATGTAGATCGAAGCGCCGCCGACGACGCCGGGAATGAGGGGCGCGGGCGAGCCGCCGGTCGTCCCGACGCCGGTGTCGGCCGCGGCGAACGTCAGGAACCCGTCGATCTCATAGTTGCCGATCGGGCCCGAGCGGTTCCCCGTGTCGGACGGGAGCGTGCCGCTGATCTGGTGGGACCACGAGAAGGTGCCCTGGGTGAATTCGATCGATTCCGAGACCACGTCGTTCTTGGGCGCGCCCGTGTTGCAGTAGTATTCCCCGGAGGCCGAGGCGGCGCCCGTCGGGCCGTCCCAGTCGCCGCTCCGCAGGTTCTCCCAGCCGCCGCCGCTCGGCGGGAACGGGATCGCCGTAAGCGGCGTCGTGGCCATCGTCACGAATTCGTTCGTGTCGACGTAATCCGAGTCGACCGCGCCGTCATCGGGCGTCTCGTACCGGTCGTCGAGCGGCGTCACGTCCACGATGTAGCCGAGCGGGCCTTCGCTCTGCTGCGCGATCGACGCCGGCGGGATGCCGACGACCATCAGGAACCCCGCGAGCAACGGAAACAGTTTCCTCATACCGTCCACCTTTCTTGTGCCTCTCGAGGCGCCCCTATCGGGAGCAAAAGACTGGTCTGCCTCCGTTTTCCAATGTGAAGGATACCTCCGACCAGCCTTCAGCCTCTTGCAGCCTCTGGCCCACGAACTTCTGGAAGGCTTATAACGTTTTGCGTGGGACCATATTGGTTTAGCCCGAGGCCGCCGCGCAAAAACATGCATTCGCCGGGCGCCGCGGGCTCCTCCAAACTACACAAAGTCTAAGAGAGGCGATATCATCAATGCGGCCTAGGTCCCGATGCCCCCGCCAGCAGGCCGACCGGATCCCGAGCCCACCTTGCGCACGCTCGCCCGCGCGAACCCCGG
This sequence comes from Methanobacteriota archaeon, assembly GCA_052387135.1. Classification (GTDB taxonomy): domain Archaea; phylum Thermoplasmatota; class SW-10-69-26; order JACQPN01; family JBQTJL01; genus JBQTJL01. The sequence goes on from JBQTJL010000143.1 coordinate 933, forward strand.
CCGCGCCGACATGACGGGCCAGGCGAAGAAGGTCTCGGCGACGTGCCGGACCTTGATCGACGAGGTCGCGAAGGTCATCGTCGGGAAGAAAGGCGTCCTCGAGCTCGTGCAGGTGAACATCCTCGCCGCGGGCAACATCCTCTTCGAGGACTTCCCCGGGCTCGCGAAGTCCCTGATGGCGGACACGTTCTCGAAGGCCTCGGGCGCGGACTTCCGCCGGATCCAGTTCACGCCGGACCTTCTCCCCGCGGACATCACGGGGATCTACATGTTCAACCAGAAGACCGGCGAGTTCGAGTTCCGCCCGGGCCCCGTCTTCACGAACTTCCTCCTTGCGGACGAGATCAACCGCGCGCCGCCGAAGACGCAGGCCGCGCTCCTTGAGACGATGCAGGAGCGGCAGGTGACCGTCGAAGGGAACACGCACCAGCTCGAGAAGCCCTACATCGTCCTTGCGACGCAGAACCCGGTCGAGCAGGAAGGAACGTATCCCCTGCCCGAGGCGCAGAACGACCGGTTCCTCATGAAGCTCAGCGTCGGCTACCCCGACAAGAGCGAGGAGATCGAGATCATCCGCCGCCGCATGATCCGGAAGAAGGACGCGGCGGACGTGACGCCGGTCACGACGCCGAAGCAGATCGTCGAGATGCAGAACATCGTCGAGTCGATCCACGTCGACGACGACATCCTGAGTTACATCGCCGAGATCGTCGTGCGGACGCGGGCAGACCCGCGCGTCGAGGTCGGCTCTTCCCCCCGTGGCACGCTCGCGCTGTTCAAGCTCTCGCGCTGCCACGCGGCCCTCATGGGGCGCGACTACGTGGTGCCGGACGACAGACAGAGGATCGCGATCCCGTCCCTCCACCACCGGATCATCCTGAAGCCCGAGCCCCGGATCAAGGGCGTGAAGAACTCCGACATCGTCACGAAGATCATGTCGGAGGTCCCGGTCCCGAAAGTGTGAGCCATGTGGACCGGCAAGGGCCTCGCGATCGGGGTCCTCGGCGGGCTTTCCGCGCTCGCCGCGCTCGTCGTCTCCTCGCCGCCGCTTGCCGCGGCCGGCGCCGCCGCGGGGGCGGCGCTCGTCGTCGCGCGCCTCAACGCGCGGGACGCGCGGCTCGGCGTCTCGCGCCGGCTCTCGTCCGAGCGCGTCTTCGAGGACCAATCCATGGACGTCGATTCCGTCCTTGAGAACCTCGGCGGCACCCACGCGTTCGCCGAGGTCGTGGACGAGATCCCGCGGAAGGTCGAGCTCGCGGAGGGCACGAACCATTCCGTCCTCGATCTTCCCGCGGGCGGTCGCGCCGCGCTGCGGTTCTCGGCGCGCTGCCCGATCAAGGGCCACTACTCGGTCGGGCCGCTCCGGTACCGCCTCGAAGACCCGTTCGGCATGTTCTTCGTCGAACGCACGAGCGCGGCCGCGGCCGCATCGACCTCGTTCACCGTCTTCCCCAAGACGGAGGACCTCTCCGAGGTGAGGGCCAGGAGCAAATATCCGCGCGTCTTCCTCGGCGAGCACATCGTGCGGCAGCCCGGACAAGGCTCGGAGTTCTTCGGCCTCCGCGACTACACGCCCAGAGACGCCCTCCGCGATGTGAACTGGAAGGCCTCCGCGCGGACGAACGAGCTCATCGTGAACATCCGGGAGCGCGAGTCGATCAGCGACGTCACCGTGTTCTTCGACGCTCGTGCCTCGGGGCTCGTCGGCGACGAGGGTGCGAACCCCTTCCTTTCGGGCGCGCGGGCCGCGGGGAGCCTCGTCGAGTTCCTCCTTGCCCGCCGCGACCGGGTCCGCTTCGTCTCGTTCGGGGACCGCCTCGAGGTCCTGTATCCCGACTCGGGCGAGCGCCAACGGTTCAAGGTGCTGTCGCTGCTTGCCGACCTCGAGCCCGCGGGCGACCTTCCGGCCGCGTACGCGGTGGACAAGGTCGTGGCCCAGCTTCTTCCGAAGTCGCCGGCGATCTTCGTCTCGCCGCTCGTCGGCGACCCTTCGATCGTCGAGGCGGTCGCGCGCCTCCGCGGGCACGAGGCGGCGGTGCTCATCGTGTCGCCGTCGCCCCTGCCGTTCCTCGCCGGGAACGGAGATGGCGGAGATGGTGGAGATGGCGGAGATGGAAGGACCGTGTGGCGGAAGGAACGCGTGAAGATGATCGCCGCGCTCCGAGGCGTCGGGGCGACCGTGGTCGACTGGTCGACCGAGGTGCCGTTCGGAGAGGCGATGTGGAGGTCGGCGCTTACGTGACGGATGCAAGGCGCAAGGGGAAAGGAGCAAGGGGCAAGACGCAAGTAGGAAGACGCGGATGGAGACGGCGATGAAGGCGCGGTCGGTCCAAGCGGCGGCCTTCGTGGCGCTCCTTCTCGCCGTCGTCGCGACGCTCTACGTCTCGCCTTCGGACGCGCTCACGCTCCTTTCGCGCGACGTGCCCCCGGCCGCCGGATGGGGCCTCCTCGCGGCGGCCCTCGTCCTCGGGATCGTCGCGATCCTCGTCGCCCGGACGGTGTTCCTCGTCGCGTCGCTCGCCGCGCTCCTAGCCGTCGCCGCGCTTTCTCCCGCGGAACGGATCGACATTCCGGTGCTCGCGTTCGGCGGCGCGTTCTTCCTCTACCTCGAATTGGGATCCGCGGTCCCGCGGTTCGCCCGCTACGAGGCGACCCTCGCGAAGGGCGGCACCGCGTCGGACCTGCCGCGCCTTGCCGGCCGGTACCTCGCCTCGCTCCCGGTCCCGATCGTCCTCGTCGCCGGGCTTTCGGCGCTGGGGCTCCTCCTCTTCCGGCTCCTTTCGCCGCTCCTTCCGGACCTCTTTGCCGAAAGCCTCGAGGTGCAAGGCGTCTACGGCGCCGTGTTCGGGACGATGATCGTGCTCGGGGCGGCGTATGCGGTGGTCCGATTCGTTCGTCGGAATTAGGCCCACGGGCCGGAATGAGCTTGCGCGGACTGAGCTTGCGCGGAATGAGCTTGCGCGGAATGAGCT
>JBQTJL010000144.1:0-4587 GCA_052387135.1 Methanobacteriota archaeon
GTCTCGGCCGGACCCGACGCGGCGGACCCGTCTCGCCCCTACGCGTTCAGCCTGCAGAACCAGGCGCCGACCGTCCACTTCACGTCGCCGCCCGCGCTCTCGGTCGTCCGCGGCAACGTCCAGCTCCGGTGGACCGCGAGCGACGCGGACAACACGGTCACGGCGCACCAGCTCCTCGTGACGATCCGGGTCGCCCGCGCCGGCGCCTCGCCGGTGACCATCGTGTCGGAGGCCCTGAACTCGGGCTCGACCGAGTGGAACACGACCGCGGCCGGATTCCTCAATGGGAACTACACGGCGACGATCGAGGTCTCCGACGGCGAGCTCTCCGGCGACAACGCGCTCTTCCTCGTCCTCGACAACCCGCGCGCAACACCCGTCGAGATCCCGACCGACGTCGAGATCGGCGCCGAAGCCACGTTCTCGGTCCGCGTCACGCACCCGTCGAAGACGCCGGCCTCGGTCGTCGCGATCTTCTACCGCGCCGACACGGTGAAGGCGCGCCAGACGATGGACGCTGCCGGCGCGGGCGTCTATTCGACCTCCTACGCGCCGGACCAGGCGGGCACCTGGCGGATGGGCCTCCAGATCACCTACACGGACGGATCGACCGAGCCCGTGCTCTCGGTGCAGTCCTTCCGCGTCGAGCGCTCGGCCATCCGCGAGAACTTCGCGTTGTTCCTGGTCTTCCTGCTCGCGGCGGTCGCCGCGATCGGGCTCGCGGCGTACGGGGCGTTTGTGAGGTGGCCTCCCTGACGACGGAGATGAGCGCGCCTCCGGCGCGCGGAATGAGGTCGCTACGCGACCGACATGAGCGCCTTCGGCGCGATATGTCCCCATATCGCGAAGCTCATATCGCGAGCGAAGCGAGCGCATATCGCCGAGCTCATCTCCATGCGGAGGTCTGCTAATGGCCGAAGCCGGCACGTGGCGGAAGCTCCAGTACCTTACGCCCTACGAGCGCCGCCGCACGTCGCTCGGCGTCCTCGCCGCCGCGATCCTCCTTCTCATCCTCGGCCTCCTCGTCGTGAACCTCGACGTGGGCTCCTCCGACGCGCTCCTTCTCGTGTTCGTCATCTTCCTTGCCCTCCTTGCCGCGTTCATGGTCGTGCTCGTAAAGTCCGAGGAGAAACCGGCGAGCCTCCGGAGCGAGGCGCGACCGACGGCGGCCGCCCGACCGCCCCGGCCCGAGGCCGCGCGTCCCGGGCCCGCGCCAGCGACCGGAGGGACCCGGCGCGTCTCGTTACGGTGCCGCGGCTGCGGCGGAACCATCAACGTGATCCTTTCGCCGAACCTCGCCTCCGTCACGTGCCCGAACTGTGGGAGGACGGGGCCGCCGCCCTCGTGAGGGCGGCAGCGCGCCTTCGGCGCGCGGCGGCAGCGTCCCTTCGGGACGCGGCGGCGCTCACGGCGTCTGCGTCCGCGCGGCTTCGCGGAAACGGTGCATTTTCACGATGAGCCGGTCGAGATCCTTCCGGGCCCGGTCGGCATCCGCCGCAGATAGATAGCCGACGTCCGCCGCGAGATCCACGAGCGTCCAGAGTTCATGGGCCGACCCGATCGCCACGGACGCGAACTGCGCCTTCTGGGCCGGACTTCCACGTCCCTCGCCCTCGGCGAGGTTCGCCGCGACCGAAACGGCCGCTCGGCGGGCCTGCGCGACCAGACCGAAACGCTCGTCCGCCGGCTAGCTCCGCGAAATTTCGTACACCGTTCTTGCCAGGCGCTTTGCGTCGCGCCATACGAGCAATTCCTGCAGGTTTCGCGGTGGCATGGCTGCGCCGAGTAACGACGGATATTTGAATGTTGTCCGGAGGTTGCGACTTCCGCCGCCGCCGGCCGGAGGCCGGCTGCCGCCGCGGCGATACGCGCCGCTGCCGCCGCCTCGCGAAGCGAGGCTGCCGCCTACTCCTCGAGCGGCTCCAACGGCACGAACCCCTTCCCCTTCTTCCTCCCCCCCACCGCGACCTCGGCGTGGACCTCGTCGTACGAGTCGAGGACACGCACCAGGATCTCCTCGTACGTCTCGCCTTTCGCGCCCATCTTCCGCAAGCGGTCCCTGGTCGGCTTCGTGAGGGGAATCGTCGTTAGGTCTTTCATATAATCATAATTCTCATAACTGATATTAGAGATTTCCCTCCTTGGCGTCATAACAATTATGAGAGTTATGGCTGCGTCCAGAATCAAATCCACAAAGAATAATAACGGGGAGCCGCGTGGGGGTCCAACCACCCCGAGGTATCGGCATGGACGTCACCCCGCGAGCGGCCGTACGCGTGTCATTCCTGATCGTCGCGACCTTGCTCCTTGCCGGCCTCGCCGTCCTTGCCGTCGCGCCGGGGGCCGTCGCCGCCACCTCCGTCTCGATCTCGGGCGGCCCGGACCTTCCTTGCGACGGAAGCGTCGCGGACGACCGCGCGGGGATCTACGACCTCAACATGACGCGCGACCTGCGGTGGAACGCGCTCACGAGCGACATTCGATTCAGCGTAACGGCCGCGGCGGACACCAAGATCGTCGACACGCGGGCCTATCTTACGGTCCGGATCCCGGACAACCGCACCTTCGGCGCAAGCGGGGTCGTCGTGAGCGGCGCCTGGCTCAACCTGAGCGTGCCCGTGGTCACGACCGGCACCGGCGCGAACCCGTTCAGCGGCACCACGAACACGGCGGACGCGACCGCCCACACGCTCCAGCTCCATGGGCTTCTCGTCGGCGTGAACCAAACGTCGCCGGACCAGACCTCGGCTCTATGCGGCCATCCGGGGAGGCCCATCAGCTCCCGCAACCTCAACCTCACGGCCGCCCTGAACGAGACCGCGCTCGCCTCCTTCGAATACGACCAGGACCGGCTGCAGGGCAGCGTCGGCTCGTCCGTCGGATGGATGTCGTTTACGGGCAGCGCCTTCACGGAGTCTCTCCGCGCGAACATCACGAACGCGACGATCCCCGACCCGAACGAGACCGGCGCGGCGGGCCCGGTGCGCGGCCTCTTCGGATGGTACCTTCGATACGCCGACGGCGACCTCGAATCGGACGTCGGCATCAACATCTCGTCGACGAACGCGACGGACGAGACCCTGCGCCCCAACCTCACGATCCAGTACACGTTCAAGCCGATCTTCTTCTACCATCAGGGCGTCCGCGTGCAGGTCCTCTCCCAGTGCGCCCACCCGGCGGGGGTCTGCGGCGGGACGAATCCGCCCACGTGGTGCGAGCTGTCGTTCGTTCCGTCGGGGGCCGGGAACGACTCGGATTCCACTCCCGATCCGGTCGTCATCACCGGCGCCCACAACCCGAACTCGACGATGAACCTCAACGTCACGACGAAGATCGCATGGACCCTCGGCGACACCCTGAACGTGACCCTGCTTACGAGGAACGCGTCGACGGGCGCCGTCCTCGGCCGGACCCCCATGACGCTCGATTCGACGACCGTCCTCGACCACGTGGACGGCTCGCCGTCGCGGCTCCTCGGCCGGCACGGCGTCTTCTTCGTGAACCGGACCGCGGACTCATGGTTCGGCGACGCGACGAACCCGGCGAACCGCCTCGAGGCATGGAACGACCGGAGCGGGACGTTCTCGAACGAATTCGACTTCGTCGTCGAGGCCGTTGGCGCCGACCCCCTCACGAGGAACTGGTCGAGCGACGTCACGAACTGGAGCCAGACGGGGAACCCGAAGGTCGTGTCGTCTCCCCGCCTCCGGATCGACGACGTCTTCTGCATCGGGATCGACACTCCGGGGACCCAGGTCGGCGTCGCGAACGGACAAACGCCCTCCACCGGTTGCCCGTCGACGACGCCCACGGTGACCATGCCCACGGTCGAAAACGTGAACGGCGGCTCCAGCGTCTCCTTGCGGGTGAACGTCACGAACCTCGGGAACCTCTCCGACCAAGTGAGCGTCACGATCGAGCGCCTCCGGGTCGCGCACGACCGCGATCCCTGGACGGTCCGTCTCATCCCACCGGTCGGCCAGCCGCTCTCCCTCACGACGACGCCGCAGCGCGTCGAGACCGAGATCCTTTCGGGCGGCAACGCGTCGTTCTTCGTGAACGTCGACGTCCCCGAAGAGGCCCTCGCGGACGGGTCCGAGCGGTTCGAGGTCGTCTTCCGGAGCCTCAACAGCCGCCTGCCCGCGGGCGACACGACCCCTACGGCGCGTCTCCGGATCGACGTCGCGACCGGCCCCACCCTGCTCCTCTTCGATTCGGAGGGCGGCCGCCAGGCGTTCGTGATCTCGCCGGCCGCCGCGAGCATGAGCGGGCGCGACAACTTCGTCGCGAGCACGAACGTCACCGTCTCGGGTGTGACGGCGACCGGGATCCGGGCCTCGAACGTCGAAGAGCCCGAGGCCCGAAAGGTCCGCCTCTCGATCGTGGACCCGCGGACGGACCGCATCCTGTCCGCGCCGCCCGTGGGGTCCGGATCCGGATGCGTCGACCACCCCGGCGCCGCCGTGAGCACGCCGAACGCGACCTGCGAGATGCAGGTGCGGTTCGACCGTGGACCCGGTTCCCTCATGGTCTCGACGCAAGGGACGCCGATCCGGTACACCGGCACCACGAGCGCCGCGTTCACCG
>JBQTJL010000145.1:0-11583 GCA_052387135.1 Methanobacteriota archaeon
CCGGGAAGCTCGATCGGGCCGGGAGGTCTGCGGCCGCGCCGGTACTTCCGGGGCGGGGGCTCCTTTGCGGGCGGCGTCTTGCCGCGCCGTCGTGCGGGGATCATGGGGACCTAGTAGCGCGTCGAGCGGCGCGTGCGGCGTCGAGGTGTCAGCGCGCGGCGGATCCGCCCGAAGACGTTCCGCCCGCCGCGGGCCGTGCGTTCGGTGGCCCTTCGGGCCGCGCGGCCGGTGCGGGCCGCGGTGCGCCGCGTCCTCGACACCGTGCGCCGGCCGGCGCGGACGGTGCCGCGGCCCACGCGACGCGCGGCGGACGTCGCTCGTCGGCCCGTGGTCTTCGCGCGTCTTCGGATCGTCTTCTTCGTAGCGGCCATCGCCCCTACCACGCCGCGCAGGCCTCCTACGGGTTGTTCTCGTGCAGCCGCCGGACCCGTCGACGGATTCCGCGGGTTCGCTCGGCGCAGGCCGATGGAGTTTCCGTGAACGCTTTTGCCGCGAGGCAAAAGGGTTCCGCGGAAACGGCGGATGATGCCTTCTACGCATGAATATGCATTGCCGTATGCGGAAACCTCATATCCTGCAAGGGGCTTCGTCCGCAGCCCCTCGGGGCAAGAGGTCCAGAACATGGTTGCGACGACTACGAAGGAATTCATCGTGGCGCTGGAGAACCGGCCCGGCACGCTCGCGGAGATCGCGACGGCCCTCGGCCGGTCGAACGTGAACATCAACGGGTTCGCCTTGCAGGCGCAGGGCGACTTCGGGCAGTTCCGGTTCGTGACGGACGACACGACCAAGGCCGAGCAGTTCCTCAAGGGGACACGGTACAGCTACCGTACGCGCGAGGCCGTGACGGTGCATGTCCCGAACCGGCCGGGCGAGCTCGCGAAGATCGCGCAGAAGCTCACCTCTTCGGGAATCAACATCGAGGCTTCGTACCCCCTCGCGTCGACCGGGACCGAGCCCCAGATCGCGTTCAGCGTGCACGACGTTCCGAGCGCGTTGAAGATCCTGCAGTAGGTTCACGCCGTCGGGGGCTTCCCCGCCTTGTAGGAAGCCTCCATCTCTTTTTTGATGACGACGAAGCCCTTGCGGACGCCGCGCGCCATGATGGGCATCATGAGCGGGGCCATGACCTTCATCGAAAAGGTCTGCGGATAGATGTCGCCGCGGACCCGGTGGATCGTGCCCGTCTTCTCCGGTTCGACCGTCTCCACGAGGTCTCCGGTCATCACGAGCTTGCCGCCCTTCGTGACCGTGAACTTGCCGCGCCAGCGCGTCGGCGATTCGATCGTGATCACGATCCGGTTGAGCCCCATCGAGTTCGTGTGCTCGCGGACGATCTCGTTCCCCTTCCGGGTCACGGTCATCACGGCCGTCTCGCCGAAGAACCGGCCGTCGTCCGGGCGGACGTCGGTGAGCCAATCGCGGACGTATTCGGGCGGCGCATCGAAACGGTTCTCGACGTGGAAACTCGGCATGGTCTCGCGGGACCGATGGTCGGTCCTTGGCTTCAATCCATCCCGCGGGAGAGCTTGAAGAGCCCCTGCGTCGTTCGGCTCCCCATGCGGGGCGCCCTCATCCTACCGCTCGTTCTCGTCTTCTCCGGCTGCGTCGGCGAGCGAGCCGGGCCCGGGCCCATCGACCTCCCGCCCTCTGCCTTCCGCCTTTCGAGCGCCGCCTTCACGGACGGCGAAGAGATCCCGCAGGTCCACACCTGCGACGGCGACAACGTGTCGCCGCCCCTCCGGTTCACGGGCGCGCCGAACGGGACCGCGTCGCTCGCGCTCATCGTCGGGGACCCGGACGCGCCGGTCCCGCAGTTCCCGATCCGGAACGTGACCCACTGGCTCGTCTGGAACATCACAGCGGAGGCCGCAAACGCGACGTTCGAGGAGGGCGCCGTGCCGCCCGGCGCCGTCCAGGGGAACAACGTGGCGGGCCGCCCGCAATGGACGGGGCCGTGCCCGCCTCCCGGCTCCCCCGAGCACCGATACATGTTCTCTGCGTTCGCGCTCGACACGACGCTCGACCTTCCGGAAGGCGCCGAGCGCGACGCGCTCGAGGACGCGATCCAAGGGCACGCGCTGGCGGAGGCGCTGCTCGTCGGTCTTTATCAGAGAGCCGTTCCGCCGATCTGAAGCATCGTCGCGACGGACGGGACGACCCCGGATCCGCGGTCCGCAAGGAGGAACAGCATGTACGTGCCCGGCGGCGCGAGGTTCGCGTCCGGCGGCGCTTCGACGACGAGGCGGTCGCTCCCGCGCTCGGCGACGACGAGCTCGATCAGGCGCTGCTCGGGGTTGTACACGTGGGTCACGGCACCCGTGCGCACGAGCACGACCGAGGCCACGTCGGCGGCGTCGGTAGTCCCGACCTCGAACCGCTCGCCCCATGCGGCTTCGGCCGGCGCGGAGCCGATCACCGGACGCACCCCTCGGAAGAGGTACGGAGGCTCGTACACGTCGACCATCGTGGTGTGGGGACGCTCCGCGACGACGGTCGAGGCCTGCGCGGGGACCGTGCCCGCGACCCAGACGCGCCCGTCCGGAAGGAGGAGCGCGGTCGAGTGGTACACGCGCGGCGTCTCGATCGGGGCAAGCGAGCGCCAGAGCCCGGGAAGCCCGGTCTGCGGGTCCGTCTCGAGGGGGTCGAACAGCTCGACCCCGAGGACGGGCGAGACCGGGTTTGCGTCGGAACCCGGAACGAGGACGCCGTCGTTCTTTGCGCCGCCCACGACCATCACGTTCCCGTCCGGAAGGAGGACGTGGTTCGCGAACCAGCGGCCCTCGCGCATCGGGGCGGCCGGCGTCGCGGAGGGCGGCGACGTCGAAAGGTCCGTGATCTCGGCAAACGGCGTCGCCGCGCCGCCCCGGGCGAGCGTCCCCGTCGCGACGAGGATCCGCGCTTCGTATTCCGGCGGCCGAAGCGGGAGCATCACGGTCACCGGCGCGTTGCGGACGCCGAAGACGGCGCGGTCGTGCGTGGCCCACTCGTTCGTCGCCGGATCGAACGATGCGGCGAAGTTCCACGTCGCCTCCGCGTCCGTGTTCCCGCCCGGGCACCAGAGGCAGCCGGCCGGCTGGAAGAACACGTGGCCGGCAAGCGGCCCCGAGGGCGCGACGAAGAGGCGCGGGTACATCGGAAGATCGCGGTCCGCGCTCGCCGGAAGGACCTCCGGCGCGCCGGTCGCGGGGTCGAAGACCTCGAGCGTCTCCACCATCGTCGCGGGATCGTCGATCTTGCCGATGCCGGACGCGATCAGCATCCGGCCGTCCGGAAGCAGGAGCCCGGACGGATACCAACGGTCGAACGCCATGTCGGGCGCCTGCGACCACTCGTTCGTCGCGGGGTCGTAGACGCGCACGTGGGGTGTGCCGTAGACGAACGTGTCCGGCACCGTCGCCCAGCGCGTGCCGCCGACGGCGACGACCCGGCCGTCCGGAAGGAGCGTGTGGGTCGTGCAGAAGAGGTCGGACGCGCCGCCGTCCGCCGGGTCGGGCGTCCCGATCACGGGGGGCCGCTCGCGCATGTCGATGACGCGCGATTCGCCGTTCGGAGGGCTCGCAAGGAACGGCGAGCCGTCCGCGCCGTGGCTTGCGAGCCCCGAGAACATCAGGATGCGGCCGTCCGCGAGCATCGTCGCGTGGATCGCGGCAAGGCCCACGTCGACGGGGGATAGCCAGGTGCCGGTCGCGGCGAGCGCCTCGTCCACCGGTCGGTCGGCGTCGGGGTCGGACCACGGTCCGACGAGGCCGAGGGCCGCGGGAGCGGGCCCGTCCGTCCCGGCCTCGAGGCATCCGGCAAGCGGCGTGACGACGAGGACGAGGACGATTCCGGCGCGCATCGCGTGCGAACGACCGCGCCCCGATATCAAGGTTGGCCCTGGGGCGGTCGGACCCCGCGCGGCGACAGGCACACCCTTATCGCGGGCCCCTCGGTCCCCGGGCCCATGGGCCTTCTCTGGAACTGGTATGCGCTCCCCGCCTGGCTCGTCCTCGTTTCGGCCGGCGGGATGGCCGCCTTCGTGTTCTTCGCCCGCCCCGACCGCGCGCCGAATCGGCGGCTCGCCCTGCAGCTTGCGCTCGAGGCGTTCGTCGTCGGGACGCTCGGAGGCGCGGTCTGGGTCTTCGACGACCCCCGGCTCGTGTACGCGCTCTGCGGCACCGCCTTCTTCCTCGTGTGGCCGAAGCTCTGGACCTACTACAGCTTCCTTGCGACGCTTCCGACCCCGCTTGCGGCGCCGATCCGGAGCCCGGGCCGGCTTTCCGTGTTCCTCGCGCTCACCGTCGCGGCGGGTCTCTCGTGGTTCCTGAGGCCCGACCTGTACATCTCCGCCGTCGGGCCGTGGCCCTACTCGCCGTTCGCGATCTATCCCGGCGCCGGGTTCTTCATGATCATGAACCTGTGGGCCGTCATGTGGGTCGTGGGCCTTGCGTTCTCGGTCTCGGCGTTCCGGCACGCGAAGACCCCGATCGTCCGCCGCCAGACGCGCGCGTATCTGCTTGCGTTCGGGTTCCGGGACCTCTCCTTCGGCGTCGTGACGCTCCTTCTCACGTTCCTTCCCGCGAGCCACCCGAGCTACATCTGGGTGTTCCTCGCGTTCCCCATGATCTGGGTGGTCTACCCGCTCCTCGTCGGGTACGCGATCCTCCGGACCCAGCTCTTCGACATCGACGTGAAGGTGAAGTGGACGATCTCGCGGGGCGCGGTCGCGGGGGCCTTCGCCGCTGCCTTCTTCGTCGCGAGCGAAATCGCAGAGGCGCTCGTCTCGAACGAGGCGGGGCCCGTCGTCGGCCTCGCGGCCGCTGGCGGGCTTGCCTTGGGCTTCCGCCCCCTCCGCCGGGCCGCCGACCGGCTCGCGGATGCGGCGATGCCGGGCGTCCGACCGACGCCGGAGTACCTTACGGGACGGCGGCACGAGTTCTATCGCGCCGCCCTCGAGGGCGCGCTCCAGGACGGGAAGGTCACGGACCGCGAGCGGGACATCCTCGATCGGCTGCGCCGAGAACTGCGGATCGCTTCGGACGAGGCGACGGTGCTTGAGCGCGAGGTCGCGCACACGTTCCGGGGGGCCGCGGCCTGATGCGACGCGAGGCACGCACCGGACTCTTCGCCCTCGCCGCTCTCCTCCTCGTGATCGCGGGCGTCACGGCCTACGAGGCGTCGCGCGTCGGAGCCTACGAGGTGAGCTGGGCCACCGTCCGGGCGACCGTCCTTTCCGAATCCGGCACCCTGTCGTCCGGCGAGGAGGCAACGTTCACCGCGCTCGTAGAGGCGGTCGGCCTCGCGGCCGTCGTTGCGACCCTCACGTGGACGGACGACGTCGGCGCGGCGGATTCCTTCCGGCTCATGCTGGCGGGGCCCTACGGGGTTCGCCGGCGACGGATCGGGGGCCGCGTCCCCTCTTGGCGTCGAGGCCGACGTGCAGGCCGTGCCCCGGCCGCAGATCATCGAGGCGCCGAGCGAGGCCGCGGCCCGGATCGTCGCGGGACCGATCGCCGCCTCCACCCTGGGAAACGGGCCTTGGACGGTCCGCGTGAAGCTCGAAGAGGCCGTTGGGACCACGGGGCCGGTCGCCGGCTTCGAACTCGAGGAAGACCGCGGGAACGCGTTCGACCTCGTGGTCGAGGCGCTCACGCTTTCGGTCACCGTGACGCGGACATCCTAACGGCCCCGGCGGGCGCTCGGGTCACGGCCTCCAGTCCCGGTATTCGACGTGCGCGCCTTCGCCCTTGCGGACGTCGCCGTGGCGCTCCAGCGTCTCCGCGAGCCATTGGAACCACTCGCCGAAGTTCTGGGTGCCGAGCCGCCGACGTTCGTTCTCGACGTACGGCGAGAGCTTCCGCCACGAGTCGCGGACGAAGCCCCCGATGAGACGGTCCACCGTCGCAAGATCGACGACGCGCTCGTGGACGAGAAGGCCGACGTTCTCCAGCGTCCAGATCACGGCGATCGCCGCGTCTTCCGCGTCGCGCCCCTTCGCGCGGAACTCTTCCGCCGTGAGGCCCTCCGGCAACCACCATACCGTGCGGATGGCGTCCTGGATGCGAGGCGCCTGCAGCATCGATTGCATGAATCCCATCGAGGCCTGCTCGCGACGCTCGAGCCGGGCCGACCGGTACTGGAGGAGCGCGAACGCGCCGCCGACGAGGATCGCGGCGCCCGCGAGGACCTCGGCGTAGTCCGCGAGCGTCGGAAGGTCCATCAGGGCCTCCAATGCCGCTTCGCCACATGGGCCCCGACGCGCTCGTCCCGCGCGGGAAGCTCTGCGAACCGTTCCGCAAGCCACTGGAACCACTCGCCGGGGCGCTCCGAGCCGGCCCGTTCCCGCTTCGCGCGGATCCACGGCGCGAGCTTGCGCCACGTGACGCGCACCACGCCGCCGGCCCATTCGTTCGCGGTCTCCAGCGAGATGACGCGGTTGTGGACGAGGATGCCGAGCTTCTCCATGATGAGGTAGACGGCGTCGGCCGACTCGTGGAGGCCGGGGTCCCGATCGATCTCGCCGGGAGGCGCCCCGTCCGGGAGTCCGTACATCCGGTCCATGTGCCGCACCGTGGCGGGGTCCCATTGCTGGATGAACGCGAACGCGGCCGCGTCCTGCCGCTGGCGCACGTATTGCCGGAGCTGCACCACGCCGAAGGCGACGCCACCGACGACGGCCGCCCCGCCGACGATCTCGGCGACCGCCGCGACGGTGAATAGGTCGGCCACGGCGGCTCGGAGCGAGGTCCCGACCGATGAACCTGACGCTTCCGTGCGAGAAAACGTGGAATCGGATGAAATCCGGGCGGGCCCTTCGCGGGCCATGCACGCGCTCCTGCGCCTCGCCCTCGTCGCCTCGTTCGTGACCGCCCTCCCGCCCGCCTCGGCGATCGACCAGTGCAAGATCCGCGGCGGCTTCGTCCTCGAATCCGAGCCGGCCTCGCTCGTCGACGTCGTGCGGGACCATCGGGCGTCCGCCCCGCAGTGCTTCGGCGACTTCGTGGGCCCGATCGTGTTCGCGGACAAGGGCGGCTGCGGGCCCACGTGCCGGTGGGCGTGGCTCGGGACGCCGGAATTCGAGCCCGCGGCGAGCCTAGCGGTCCGTTGCTGCTAGAAGGGCGCGCGCCCGCGAAGCGGCCTCGTCCTCGACGCAGTACCACTTGTACTGCATGTCGGAGGGGAGCTCCACGCTTCCCTCGCTGCCTTCCCATGTCCCGTTCGGGAGCCAGCGATAGAGGTGCGCGAGTCCGAAGAGGTCGAGCGACGTGATGCAGAGCGGCACGGTCCGCTCCCCGCCGTCGCCCAAGGGATCGCCGTCGCCATAGACGTAGGGGTACGGGCTGTTCATCAGGTCCGCCCCGCAACCGGGCGTGAACGTCGTCGAGTGCCCGAGGCCCCAGACGTGCGCGAATTCGTGCATCGTCACGCCCCGGAGCTCGGGCGTCTCCGGGAAGTCCGGCTGGGTCTGGCCCGCGCGCTCGGAATACGCGAACAGGGAAAGGAGGATGTACCGGTTGCCCACGTGCACGGCGTCCCCGAGGCCCGCCCCGTCGATCGGCTCCTGCGTGTCGTAGACGCCGCCGAAGGCGACGCCGCGGAAGAGCGGGCCGCTTGCGACGTAGCCCACGACGATGTCGTAGCCGGCGGTCGCGGGGGGCTCTTCCTCGAAGACCTCGATCTGGACGCTCACGCCGTCGAGGTAGGCGAACTGCGGGTAGTCCGCGATGAAGAGGTCGATCGCCGGTTCCCAGCCGAGCATCCCCTCGAGCGTCGCCGCAAGATAGGCAAGCTGCGAACGTGACTCGTTCGTCGGCGAACCCAGGTCGCCGTGGGTGGGCGCGACGAGGGCGACGCGCGTGAGGGCGTGCCGGATCGAGCCGCCGAAGATCAGGTCGATCGGCTGGAGGCCCACGACCTCCTCGCCCGGGGGCGGCGGCGGTCCGCCGGTTCCGGCGACGCAAGGCCCGGTCGCGATCGGGAGGAGGCCCTCGACCGGGAGCGGCGGCACCGTGTCGACGGAGGAGGACTCGGTCGGCTCCTCGCCGGTCGAGAGGCAGCCTGCAAAGACGACGGAAACGAGGGAAAGGGCGGAAAGGACGGAAAGGGCGGGAATGGAGCGAGACCGGGGCATGGACGAGGACCGGCGATGGAGGGGGATGGCCCCGACTTAACGATTGTGGAGGAAACCTTCATCGGTCCCCGGCCCGCTTCCAGCTGGGGGCATCCGATGAGAAAAACCACGATCCTGGCACTGATGCTGCTTTCGACCGCCATCGCGGGCCCGCTCTCAGGGACCGCCGCCGCGACGCACGCGTGCGACCCGGACGTCCCGCCCGAATGGTGCTCGCACCAGCCCGGGCCCGTCGCGACCGTGTGCAAGGTCATCTACAGCGCATCGCGCGGCAAGCTCGCCTGCACGAGTTGAGGTGGTCCTAGCCGGCGGGATACGCCGGAAGAGGCAGCCCGGACAAGAGGCTTGGGCCGAGGTCGACGACCGCGACCATCGCGTCGGCCCGGCGGCTCTCCGTGTCCTTCGAGCAGGCCTTGCACCCGTCGGCGTAAACGACGAACACGCGCCCGTCGCGGTCGGTCGTTGCGTCGATGAAATCGAGGAGGTTCCGGCAGGGGTTGCTGCCTCCGGCCTGCCAGATGCAGCCGATCTGGACCGGGTCGTCGTCCGGCGTGACCTGGAGCGTCGTGAAGACCGGGTCCTTGGCCATCGCGTCCTCGCTCACCGTGACGTAGAGGTGCCATCGCGTCTCGTTCGGGGCCCACTGCGCGGCCTTGCCGTTCCAGCCGTCGGTCGGAGCCGTCGTGCCCAGGTAGGCGATCGCGACGCGGCCGTCCGCCCCCGCAACGAGCGCCGAGAACGCCGTGCTCGTGACAGCGGGCGGTGTGACGCGGACCGACTTCGACCACGTTTCGGCCCCGTCCGCGGACCTCGTGAGGTACATGAGGCCGTCCTTCCCGGCGAACGCGACGTAGCCGTTCCCGGCCGCATCGAACGCGGCGCCCGGGTTCGGCGAATATCCCGCGGGCTCTCCTCCGAGGAGCCCGCCGTCGCCTTCCTCGACCCCGTACGTACCGACGTCGTTTACGTCCGATCCCGTCCAGGTCTTGCCCGCGTCCTTCGACGTCGCGATGTACATTCCCTCGCAGGTCGGCTTCGGCACGATCACCGTCCCGTCGGGCGCGACCGCCGGGGCTCCGTCGAGGCCCGACTCGCACGGGTCGTCCGGCGCGACCGCCGTGCCCATGCCGAACCCGCTCGCGTAGAGCGCGAACGCGCGGTTCAGCAGGCGCTCGGGCGCGACCGCGAGGACCGCGAGCCCGAACGCGACGAGGAGCGCCGAGGACGCGATGTTGACGATGGGGCCCCAGGCTGCCACGGGTTCAGATACTCCGGCGGCCTCTTAAGCCTCAGGGCGGGTCTAGCGTTTTCCGGCCGCGACCGCGACCGGCTCCCTGCTTGCCGCGTCCGCCTTCCCGCCCGCGCGGTACTTCGGGTGGTACTTCTCGATGTACTTGCGGTCGATGCGGGTGAGGGCCTCTTCGGGAAGCGTGCCGAGGAGCTGCCAGAAGCTCTCGAGGGTCTCCTCGATCGTCCGGTCCTCGTCGCGGCCCTGCCGCACGACCTTGTCTTCGAACAGGTCGGCGAACTCGAGGAACTTCTTGTCGCGGGCCGAGAGCGCCTCTTCTCCGACGATCGCGACCAATCCGCGGAGGTCGCGGCCTTCGGCGTAGGCGGCGTAGCACTGGTCTGAGCACGCCTTGTGGTCTTCCCGGGTCTTGCCCTTGCCGATGCCTTGGTTCATGAGGCGCGAGAGCGACGGGAGCACGTTGATCGGAGGATAGATGCCCTTCCGGTGCAGCTCCCGCGAGATCACGACCTGCCCCTCCGTGATGTAGCCGGTGAGGTCCGGGATCGGGTGCGTGATGTCGTCGCCGGGCATCGTGAGGATCGGGAACTGGGTGATCGAGCCCTTCTTCCCCTTGATCCGGCCCGCGCGCTCGTAGATCTGCGCAAGGTCCGTGTACATGTAGCCGGGATAGCCGCGCCGGCCGGGCACTTCCTCGCGCGCCGCGCCGATCTGCCGGAGCGCCTCGCAATAGTTCGTCATGTCGGTCAGCACGACGAGGACGTGGTAGTCGTGCTCGAACGCGAGATATTCGGCGGCGGTAAGCGCCATCCTCGGCGTGATCAACCGCTCGATCGCAGGGTCGTCCGCGAGGTTCAAGAACACGCAGGCGCGCTGGAGCGCCCCGGTCCTCTCGAAGTCGCGCATGAAGAACTGCGCCTCTTCGGACGTGATGCCCATCGCGCAGAAGACGACGGCGAACTCCTCGCCGGAGCCGCGCACCTTCGCCTGCCGGGCGATCTGGAGCGCGATCTCGTTGTGGGGGAGGCCGGACCCCGAGAAGATCGGGAGCTTCTGGCCGCGCACCAGCGTGTTCATCCCGTCGATCGTGGAGATCCCGGTCTGGATGAACTCGTTCGGGCCGTCCCGCGCCCACGGGTTGATCGCGGCGCCGATGATGTCGATCCGTTTTTCGGGCACGATCTCCGGGCCGCCGTCCAAGGGCTCGCCGGCTCCGGAGAGGATGCGGCCCAGGAGCTTCTTCGTGACCGGGAGCTTGATCGTGTCGCCCAAGAACTTCACGGTCGACTCGCGGTCGATGCCGGTCGTCCCTTCGAAGACCTGCACCGCGACCAACGTCTCGGAGGTGTCGAGGACCTGTCCGCGCTTCTTCTCGCCGGTCCCGAGGCGGATCTCGACGAGCTCGCCGTAGCCCACGGGCTCGGTCTTGCCGACGAAGACCAAGGGGCCCGCGACGTCCGTGATCGTCCTGTATTCTTTCATACTTCTCGCGCGCCGCAGGCCGATTCATCCATATAAGGCCATTGTGGCATCCGGCGATTTGCCAAGAGAAAATTATATACACAGAATGCACAGATATTGGGGCATGGGCTTCAAGACCATCTCGCTCGCGGACGATGCATACGAGCGCCTCGCCGCCGAGAAACACGCGGGCGAATCCTTCAGCGACGTAGTCCGGCGGCTCACGGGAAAGCGTTCGCTCCGCGACCTCGTGGGGCTCCTTAGCCCGAGGGAGGCGAACGCCCTCGCGGAGGCCGTCGACTTGAACAAGCACGAGCGCATCCGCGCCCGGTACGAACGGCTCGGCGAGCCGATGGACACCGGACCGGAGCCCGAGCGGAAGCGCCGCGCATGATCGTGGATACGAGCTTCCTCATCGACTTGCTGCGGGGGGATACGCCCGCGCTGAACTTGCTCGAACGCCTGGAGGAATCCTCGGAGGCCCTTCGGGTCCCAGCACCCTGCCTCTTCGAGCTTTGGGAAGGGATCGAGCGGTCGCGGCATCCGCCGCGCGAAGCCGAACGCGTCAACGCGATCCTCCAGGGTTTTCCGATCGTAGGGCTCGAAGCCCGTCACGCCACCCGCGCCGGCAAGCTTTCCGGGGCGATGATCCGCAAGGGCCTACGTCCGGACCCGCTCGATGTGCTCATCGCCGGCGTCGCGCTCGAAGAAGGCGAGCGCGTGGTGACGCGGGACGAGCGGGACTTCGCGAGGTTCGACG